>JAPYUK010000034.1 GCA_029936155.1 Dehalococcoidia bacterium
TTCTGAACGCGAGCGACGTGCTGCGGTTCTGCAAGCTTCTGGCATCAAAGAAGCTCAGATTACTGTGGCAGAAGGTGAAAAGAGATCGGCCATTCTTAAAGCTGAAGGTTCTCGCGAGGCTGAAATACTTCAAGCCGAAGGTGACCAGCAGGCGGCTGTGCTTCGAGCGAACGGTTACGCGGATGCATTGAAAGCTATTCACGCTGTGGCGTCTGGAGTCGATGCGAACACCATGACCCTCCAGTACGTCGATGCTTTGAAGGAGCTTGGAGCAGGGGATTCGACCAAGTTCGTGCTTCCGCTTGAGCTCACCAAAATGCTCGGAAATCTCGGCTCAATTACGGGTCAGGATGACTAACAGATACATCAGATTATTGAGGGTGAATTAAGCCTCGCTCAGGGTTCGAAATCACCCTAAATGATTCTTAAAAACAGCCCGGTGCGGAGCGATCTGCATCGGGCTGTTTTTGTGCCGGAAAAAGGTAATTTTTGTACTGTATACACTTTTTCAAAATTAGTTCCAATAATTGTGGTTCCAGTTCAAAATGGTAAATCTTACGTAAAGATTACATGCAAAACACAACGGTAAAAACTCTGCTGTATCGAAAGAGTACTCGCCGCGCTCGTTGGTATGAGTAGTGCCGTGAGATTGATTACTTGCCGTCGAATCCAGTGATAGTCAGCGGCGTGAAAAACGAGCCGCGGAAACATGCGCTGGTATGTGATAAATACGAAGCATAATCATCAGGTTGTAATTCGACGCAGCGACGCTTCGAAGCAGGAATTACGCCGATGTTACCTACCAATTCACTCGTCTAATGGTTCTCTGTGCGGACAGGAAACCAATAAATACGCCGTAGTTCAACAACCGAATGGCCTGATCTTCCAGGAAACACTGTTAAATCCCTCGACGGCAATCGGACCGGACTACTCCGTGTGTACAGACCGCAATACGAGAGCGGCTAAGCGGGCAGCACAGGCGCAACGAGGCAGAGACGCTGGACCAGCGCTTGCGATACAGCGTAAACACGGCGTATGATAAAGCGTATGTCATGCGTATGCAGCGTAATGAATAGAATAACGCTGGTGTAGGTATTGGTATTGATTGATACTAAGATGCTCAGCTAAGCGAAAATAGAGTCTGCTAACGAATTATCAACCCGGCGTTGCCTCTGTCGAACGTCTCGATCAATATTTATTTGTAGGACTGTTCTTATGGCTAAACTAGGAGACTGTGAATTCCCTGAAATCGGCCTTGTTGAAAGCATCGATTTAGGAAAAAAAATAGCGCGTGAATTTGCCGGTGAAGTTTCACGTCAGGGCCTAGCTCGATCCCTGGGTATGTCTGAGCGTGGTGGAGCGTTTTCAGCTCGACTCGGCGCACTACGTATGTGGGGCGTTGCGGGAGGTCGAAGCAGGGTTCGGGTCACAAGAGATGGCCTTCGGGCCGTTACGCCGCTCTCCGTGAAAGAGAGCGAAGACGCTCGTGCGCTGCTCGCACGCAACGTGTCACTCTTTAGCGAGATGGCCAGCAGGATCGGCGAGGAACCGTATGAGTCAGATCGACTGGCAGTGCTCCTAGAGGAGCTTTCAGGTGCCGATCGAACGGAAGTTGCTCGACGATTACCGATGATCGACAGGATATTTAGCGAGATACGCTTTTATCTACCTAATAACGGCGTTGCGTCAACCCAGAAGCCGTTGCCAAACCTCGGTCAGCAAGCGACACAGCAGCAGCCTGAACATTTTGCGTTCAACAAATCCAGCCGTTTTAGTCCTTCGGCGGTCAGCCCGAGCGATCTGAGCGAAGCTACACCATTACAAATGGGATCGGCAGTTCCCGTGGGCGAGCAAGCTCAACCGGTTGGTGATCGGATTGAACTGGGATTACCGGACGGGAAGTTATCGCTGCCTGAGACACTCGCCAACCTCGACGCGGCCTTGACTGTGCTCTGGGCGCGGAGGCAACTGATTGCTGCGGTAGATGCCGCTGACGGCCGACCTACTCCCGCACCGCCGAGGGATTTCACAAGACCTTCAACCTGTAGCGAGTAGATTCTGTACTGAAATCAGCCGATCAGGGCTTGAGAAGTACTTTCTGCACACCAGCGCTCGGTCCCGCTGCAGCTTCGTACGCTTCTTGGGCTTGATCCAGAGGTATTACATGCGACACGAGTGGAGCTAGATCGAGGCGCCTGATCTGTAGCGCTGTGATGATCTTCTGGGCTTCTTTATTTGTAGGCCAGGATGCAGAAGCAACCTTCAAGACATCGGGAATCACCGTCCCTGAGCCTTTCACCCTCTCCGCGCCGTATGGTTCGCAAAAAATTAGAGTGCCGTCAGGTTTCAACAGTTTCGCAACAACATCGAAACCGGGGTACTCTCGAATCGCGCCCACTATCACTGCATCAAATCGCTGATTTTTCGAAATCTGGTCGCCAGTCAGCGATGCTTTTGAGAACTGTGATGCGAGAGTACGGCGTGCGGCATGATTTTCTACAGCGAGCAGTCTGTCAACCGCTCCGGCATTGCTGAGAGCGATTAGAGCGGTCATTCCGATCGGATCACAACCCGCGACTGCGTAGCTGCCGGAAGGTGCTATGGAAGTCGCCAATGCGGAAGCGTTAACGCCTAGTCCGATCGTGCCACCTGCAATGACAGCCCGTTCCTCGATCGACTCTGAAATTTTAGTCAGAGTCATATCTGCGTTGGGTACACGTACATACTCTGCGTGGCCGCCGGGAAGTGTTATGGAGCCAAAAAGACTGTCGCGGCCCTGTGCACTTGAATGCTGAGTCGTGTTGGCCACAAGATCATCGAGATCTACAGTGGACACTGCGCTTCCCGTTTCGACCACTAGCCCAGCAAACTCGCCACCAGGAACGACGTTGGTTTCGCTGACGCTCAAGAACCATTCGACATCCCATGGACCGATTGCCGCAGTTGTTACTAGGACGATTGCATCACCGGGGTCCCGGAGAGCAGGGCGGGGGATTTCCGTGATTTCGACGCGACCATATCCCGGGAATGAGAGTGCTTGCATGGTGGGCTAGAGGTGTTCTTTGATCTGTCTGGCGATCTTCTCGGTCATCCCGGGTGCAGCTGCGATTTCTTGTTCAGTTGCTTCTCGGATCCCTTTGACCGACCCGAAAGCTCTGATCAGCATTTTACGGCGCTTCGGCCCTATTCCAGACACGAGATCAAGAGCCGATTTCACTGAAGCCTTGCCTCTCAGGTTTCGATGGAAAGTTATTGCGAAACGGTGTGCTTCGTCGCGAGCGCGTTGCAACAGGAACAGCGCCTGCGAATTTCGGGGCATGATTACCGGTTCTGCCGCGTCAGGAAGGAATATCTCCTCCTCTCTCTTGGCAATCGAGGCGAGTTGGATGTCCGGAAGCCCCAGAAATAGCATTGCCTCGACGGCTGACGAAAGTTGACCCTTGCCACCATCGATCAGCACAAGATCAGGCGTCGCTGCAAAGCTTGCGTTTTCTTCGCCACCTTCTCGGGCGTTCTTGAGGCGTTTGAAACGACGGGTGAGCACTTCTTTCATCGAGGCGAAATCGTCGTTGCCAGTGTGGCTCTTGATTTTGAAGCGACGGTAGTCAGATGGCAGCGGTTTCCCATCGTGGAACACCGACATGCTGGCCACGGTGTTCGTGCCCTGAATGTGCGAGATATCGTAGCATTCTATGCGCTTTGGGACGCTTGGCAGATTTAGTTGCTCCTGGAGATCCGACATCGCCTGCTCCATACGAGTCGTATCCGAAATCCACTTCAACTTCAGCTGTTCCAGACCCTCGGCGGCGTTGTCGGTGACCATCTTCACGAGTCGCCTTTTTGCCCCACGTTGAGGAATCGTAATTTCTACCGGGCTGTCACGCTTTGATTCGAGCCAATCGGTGATGACTTCCTTGCGGCTTATGGTTTCCGGCACGAGAATTCTTCTCGGTACGTGGGATGCTGAGGAATAAAACTGTTCGATGAACTTTGCAAGAATCTCTTCGCCGACCTCGTCCCGAGTTCCGCTCATCGTGAAATGATCTCGGCCGATCAGGTTGCCCTGTCGCACAAAGAATATTTCGACCCACGCCTCTTCGCCCCCAAAGGCGGCGCCAATGACATCGATATTTTCTCGACCGAATCCGACTACCTTTTGACCTTCATAGACACGCTCTATCGCTTTCAATCGGTCTCTGAGAGCGCCAGCGCGCTCAAATTCAAGATCATTCGACGCCTCAAGCATCGCTGATTCGAGCTCTTTGACAACGACCCTTGTGTTGCCTTCGAGGAAGTTCAGCACTTGATCGATCACCTGTGAGTAGTCGGCACGGGAAGCAACGCCTGTGCATGGCGCTATACAACGTTTGATATGGAATTCGAGGCAGGGTCGGTCATCAGTGCCTGTGATTGCTTTTGTGCACGAACGGTATGGGAACAGTCGCTTGAGCAGGTCCAGTGTTTTCCGTACGCTGCCGGCTGAGGCAAAGGGACCGAAATATCGAGCGCCATCGTTTGCTGTCCGCCGTGTGACGTAAATCCGAGGAAAATCCTCGGCGAGATCGACTTTGATGTACGGATAGGTTTTATCGTCTTTGAGTCTGACGTTGTACTTGGGTTTGTGCTTCTTAATGAGCGAGTTTTCAAGAAGAAGCGCTTCCTGCTCAGACTCCGTGACGATGTATTCGAAATCTTTGATTCGAGTCACTAGCTCGAACGTCTTAGGGTCGAGGTTTTTCTTCGAACCGAAGTACGATCGGAGCCTATTGCGTAGAGATGCTGATTTCCCCACGTAGAGAACTTTTCCCTCGGAGTCGCGATGAATGTAGACCCCGGGTGATAGGGGAACTGCGGCGAGTCTTGTGGAAAAAGTTCTAGTGGTTGTCGGCAATTGGTAAACAGACCACCCGATTAGATAGCAATCGAAACGAGACTATCAAGGACTCTAATTGAAGTATCTGGCGCTTGTCTCAAACTGACTATCCTGTTCACTAGGTCAGCGCGGTGCAAGCAGTCTCGAACTAGAGTGTAAAAGTAAGAACCAAAAGAACTACTACTACCATTGCCGACAGCGCACCTATTTTCCTGAGTTCTGATGAAAGGGACCGTGTGTAGATCTCGGATCGTACAGCGGCTCGTTGCGTTGTACGCTCGACCCTCGCACGTGGTCGGGAAGCAGCACTAGTTGGTGGGGGTGAGTCGGCTTCGATTTGAGTTGATTCGTCATCATCCTGTGGCGACTGTGACTGTACAAATACGTTGGGTTTGCGAACTCGGCGGTTCTTACGAGTTCCAGTATTTCGAGTGTTCTTTGGCATTATTTTCAGATTAATTATCTAGCTAAATTATTCGGATGTCGATTCTGATTGAGCAAATGTCGAATCTGCCCACTTCAGCCCTTTTTCGGTCATCACATTTGCAGCGTCGACGATCACCTGAGCGGCGTACTCGAGCGATACATCAGAAGTGTTCCACATGAAATGATACAAGAAGGGATCTATAGGGCTCGAATCAAAAGCACGCTCAAAGTATCGATGTTGAGCACGATCGGTGTGTTCAATCAGAGATTCGGCCGCTTCGGGAGTATCGAGCCGCATCTGTTGCTGGACTCGGGTTACGCGATCTTCCATCTTCGCAATGACACCAACTCGAAGCACAGAGGGACTGTCGTTCAGTATCGCCGCGCCACCACGGCCCAAAATAACAACGTTTCCGATTTCAGCCAGGTCGTTTATTACTTCGAGAGCGGTGTCGATGAAGTGCTGTTCATCGATTTCCTCTGCACTTGTATGAGGTGCCTCTTCCATCTCGTTGTAAGGGCGAGCTAGCAACTGCTCAATTCCAGGACCAAAGTATGGATCGCCGCCCATTCCGGCTACGGCTGATCGATGGAGCATGCGTTGGATTGCCTGTGCAAACCTGTTTGCGAGTGAAGGAACGCGGCTTTCTTGATCTGCGAGGGCAGTCACGGTCGCTCCCACACGTTTTGCAATGTCGGCCAACATGAGCCTGTCGATAAAGTCTAAGTCCAACTCTTTGGCGACCATCCGCCCCAGGTCTGGGCCACCTGCTCCGAGTCTTCCTTCGATGGTTATGACTGACAAACTGACCTCCGATGACCAGATCAGGCTCGGGGGTGAGCCTTCGCATACTCGCCACGAACATGTTCGTTCGTGAGATGAGTATATATTTGCGTCGTCGCTATGCTCGAATGTCCGAGCAGTTCTTGTACGTGCCTTAGACTCGCGCCGCCGTGCAATAGATGTGTGGCAAAACTGTGCCTCAGCATGTGTGGATTGATCTTAGACGAAATTCCGGCCTTAATGGCGAGTTTGTTGAGTCGTAACCAGTACGCCTGTCGCGTTATTCGTCCACCTCGTCGGTTGAGGAACAGGGCATCTCCAGAATCATTCCGGGAGTGAGCGTGTCGGGAATAGGTGATGTATTCGGATATTGCCTCCACCGCTGTGTCGTAGATAGGAATGACTCTTTCTTTTGAGCCTTTTCCGATCGTACGGACCGTACCTGCATCGAGATCAACGTCCCTGAGGTTTAAGCCGACCAGCTCTGAGACCCTTAGACCAGCGGCATACATGAGCTCCACCATCGCGGCGTCACGGGCTTCTTCTGCCGAGTTTACGTTGTTACTCGTTTCGAGAAGGCGATCGACGTCTTCGATGCTGAGAGCTTTTGGGAGTGTCTGACCTGCGCGGGGTTGGCGTACCTCGGCAACGGGATTGTTGTCGATAATTCCTTCTTCTTTCATGAATTTGAAGAAGGACTTTGCAGATGCAATTTTTCTTGATCTGGTGGCAGCGGCGTATCCACGGCTATCTAGATCTGCGAGAAAGGCCTGAATATCGCTCTCTACGACATCGCTCCAGCTTGCGTCGCTCTTGGCATCGCTTGATAGAAATTCGACAAGCACCGAAAGGTCGTTGCGGTACGCACTGAGAGTGTGCGGGGACATACCGCGTTCGACGGACAGGTAGTTTGTGAATATTTCTAGTTCAGCTAGCAGTTGAAGTGCTCTCTCGACTTGTTGGGATCACGATCCGTCAAAATTCACTTTATTCGAACCGCCGAGGGATTTGCATTTCCAGTGTCCGACCAGAATGTCGAGTTTTTCAGATCTTAATACTTGATCTTAGGCCTTATTCAAATCTATTCTGGTTGATAATTTCCGATGGAAAAGGCCATTCAATCTCTACGAACCCCCGTACCAGATCCCTCGGCGGCACTCATGGGCATACGATGTTGGCGATCGTTAGTCGATTTATACAGTGACGGTCGTCGGCAGAAATCAGATGCATCGAACCAAGAATCTGCCTAGCTATTGTCAGAATCGGCAGACAAGTTCTCGCCCCGAAGACGGCTTGCTCGAATATCGTGCTTGCCTGGATAGCGAATTGGCAGGTGACCATATTCAATCATAAGATCCAATGGATTCGCCATCGTCTTCATCGGCATTTGCACCTGCGTGTGCAGCCGAGCAGACTCGTAAACAGCGTGAACCATCTCTAGTGCCTTGTAGCCGTTCTCGCCATTGCCGCGGTGGTAATCAGATCGACCCAAAGCCCAGTCGGCCAGTTCCCGTGCCTGCCCGGCTCCGCCCTCGACCCACTCGAATCGGTCGGCACCGTACTTGAAGAACTCGCCATCAGGCTTGTGATGCATCCAGCCGCTCGACTTGGCGTTCATCAGATGCAGATCGTCTGTGGACATTTCGATCATTCCTTCAGACCCGTAGATACGAGCGCCCTGCCAACGAACCGGCGTCAGGTCGGAAACGATCATCGCCTGAGCATCGTTCTCAAATCCGAAAACAGCAAGAGCCTTGTCTTCTATCTGTGTTGAACGCTCCCAGTGATCGGTCTCTCGCTCAACGTTGCCCATCACCCACGTGCACTCAACGTCGCCAAGGAGATATCGGAACATATCGGTCTGATGAGAGGCGTAGTTAGGAAGCCCGTCACCGGCAACACTGGTAATGAGTCGCACATCGCCTATCTCGCCATCTTCGATCAGCTGCTTTGCCAAGGTATAGGCAGGTAGGAATCGACGCTGGTGGCCTATGACCAGCTTCACGTTATTGCGTGCGCAAACCATCAGCATGTCGGCTGCGGCGCCCAGACTATCGGCCATAGGCTTCTCACAAAGAATAGCCTTTACGCCGCCGGCTGCGGCGGCTGCGACCGTCATGGGAGCGTGTCCGCTGTGCCACACGCCAATCGAAACTACGTCGGGCTTGGCAACCTTAAGCATCTCTCGGAAGTCAGTGAAGTGCTCTGCCTTGTAATCGTCATTCTCAGCAAATACTTCGTCGTACTCGTTCATAACTTCCGGGCTCAGGTCCGCCAGTGCCACAATTTCGTACTGGCCGCTGTTTAGATAACCCCAAGAATGGTTTTGGGTCATCCCACCACTGCCAATAACACCAACGCGAAGTTTGTCTGCCAATTCTCTAACTCCAACTGATATCGATTGCGAAAGACCGGCAGAGTCTACAGAGAGTGTTGAATTTATGTGCAGTTGATCTGGCTTACGCATGCATTTGATTGCCAATGATCGATGTTCGTCTGAGCCGATGATGGGAATGTTGACCCGATTATGCTCTCGAAGATCATGATCGGGCTGCAGGTTCGATCATCCCGGCGATTTCGGCTGCGATATTGGCGGTCTTAGGATCTTGATTTCAGTACTTACTAGAATGCGATCAACCTGATGTTCCTTCAGATACTCGCCAGGGAGTTTTGACCGATCACGCCAACATTTGCGTAAAACCCATTTTGATGGAGGATTGTCGTCATCCAGAAAGGGCTCCGAATGGCGGATCAGCAGCAGAGATGTCATGTTGTCGAGTGTGTTGAGAAAAATCACGCAATATGACTGAATGAATAGCCAGAGAGCGAAACTTACATTCTCCAAAGCCCGTAAACTCGTAAGGTGAATGTGAATCTGATTCACAGAAGCAACATCTCAATTTAATCAACGATTACCCAGACCTGATTTCGCAAAAGGCACGAGCATCAATAAATGCCGATCGCAGCAATAGAAATTCCCTTCAATCCCAACCTCATCGTTGGCGGTAGCTTCTCGCTCAGCTGGCACGGCCTGCTGAGTTTCGTGGGCGTGGCCGCCGCTATCTGGATGGTTGGTAAGGCTGCGGTCAAGGGAAATCTCGATCAGGACATGGTCTACAACACGGCCATTTTCGGAATAGTCGGTGGAATAGTTGGTGCCCGACTTGTTCACGTTTTCGACAACTGGGGCATCTACGGAGACGATCCCGGGCGAATCATCGCCATTTGGAACGGTGGAATCGGACTCTGGGGTGGAATTCTCGGTGGTTGGATTGCTGGCGCACTCTACGCATATTTCAAGAAGGCGCCGGTTGGGAAACTGATGGACATCGCTGCTCCTGCGATGTTCGTTGGTCAGACGATCGGGCGAGTTGGCGACATCATCAACGGTGAGCATTGGTCTCGAGCGCTTGATGCGGGTTGGGGTTGGTATTTCACACACCCGAGCAGTCCGGGTCGCAGTGGGGCAGAGCGGATCTTTGGCGATCCGAACCGGGCTGTGCATCCCACAGTGGTTTACGAGATCATCTGGAACATGATCGGGCTGTTTGTGATCACTAAGCTCAAGGGCAAGTTGCAACCTGCTGGTGCGATCTGGATGGTCTACATTACCTGGTACTCAGTTGGCAGGTTCTCGATTCAGTACCTGCGGCTGGATGACGTTAAGTTCTGGGGCCTACAAGAGGCGCATCTGATTGCTCTGATGGTCCTGGCGTTCACGATTCCGTACATGATCATGAAGGTTCGCTGGACGGACGATGGTCTTGATATCGATCCAGGTGTCGACACTCGGGGATCGGCGAGGCGCAAAAGAGACCGCCAACGGGCGCAGGCCAAGGGTTAGCCCTTGGATGGCCGGATATCGCGCAGTCCGAGCTGATGCCGCGTTCGTCCACGCCACACCTCAGAACGTAGTTGATAGACGATATCGACTGCACCCGATCCAAGTGGGCGGTCTCCGAGGCCGAATCCGATCGAGTCAATCCGGCGCCCATCGGCGTCGAAGCTAATCTTGAGATGCTTGCCGCCCGCGCCAACCGTACGAACGTCGAGTGGTACTGCACCATAGGTAACTAGTACTGGCTCCCGATTGGCTTCTCCAAATGGCTCCATCGCTGAAACGAAGTTCCAGGTCGAAACGGTCAGATCCTCGAGTCGCACCTCCGCGTCGGCGTGAAGAACTGGAAGTGCGGGTGCCCCGAGCGCTCCCCAGGCGGCATGTTTGCGTAGATCATCGAGTAGTTCAGGTAATAACTCGTTTTTGATCGAAAAACCGGCCGCACGGGCGTGTCCGCCAAAACGATCAAACTTGTCGGAGTGAGTCGAGAGTGCTGCATGCAGATCGAGAACGGTATTCGAGCGGCACGACGCCCGGGCGAAGCCGTCTACAAGTTGATAGGCGATTCCTGGCTTGCCTGTAAGCTCGTTGAGTCGACCGGCCAAAGGGCCGAGCAACCCCATTGGGAAGCCATCACAGTTTACAGCTACGATCGGATCGTCAGATCCGATATCGAACTGGGTCGAAGCGTGCTCCCACGCCTGTTCACTGAGTGCGCGGCGCTTCTGGTTGTCCGCATCCAGTCGTTCAGCAAGAGCGCTTGCTTCAGAGGCGTCATCAGTCGAAAGAATCTGAAGGCTAGGCTCAGCATCGCCCAGACGGCCAGGTGCGTTGAGTCGTGGCGCTACGTAGAACGAAATTAGTTCAGCGGTTGGCCTACCCGAAGCGCCCGGAGCCCTTGAAATATCCAATAAAGCACGCAGGCCGGGAAGATTCGTTTGGCTGAGCTCTCTCAGTCCTTCTCGAACGAGTGAGCGGTTCTCAGAAACCAGCGGCACGATGTCGGCAATTGTCCCGAGTGCGGCCAGGGGGAGCAACTTTTCGGGAAACTCACGACCGGCAGTGTCGGACAGAGCCTCAGCGACTTTGAATGCAACTCCAGCACCTGAGTAATCGACTGATTCTGTCGAATCGTCTGATACGACATGAGGATTGACAATCGCAACGGCGACAGGTCTTTCAGTTTCGATCAGATGGTGATCCGTGACGACGGTATCAATGCCTAATTGTTTTGCGTACTTGATTTCGTCAACTGCCGTCGATCCGGTATCTACAGTCGTGATGAGAGTCACGCCGGCACTTTTGAACGAATCGATTGCCTGAACGGACAGTCCGTGCCCGTCGGTTTCGCGATTCGGGATATATGGAATCGCTTTTCCACCGATTGAGCGGACTATGCGCAAAATAATTGCTGTACCGGTCAGGCCATCGACATCGAAATCGCCGAATACGCCTATAGTCTCGTCGTTCTTGATTGCCAGATATATGCGATCGACCGCCGTCGCCATGTCAGGGAGGCTGAGAGGGTCGAGAAAGTCGTCCAGTCCCGAAGAAAAGTAACTTGCGACATCGGCGTCGGTTCGGATTCCACGGTTCCAGAGCAACCTCGCTGGTAAAGGGCCGCGAACGCCTGATCCAAGGAATCCCAACTCGAGCTTGAATCCTGGCGGTGGCGGCTCAGCTACTTGCCATTCTCGGTCGAGTGCCAATTTTGTTACCTCGACATGGTTGCCGTGTATGAGGACGTAATTATTGCTGGAAGCTTTTGAATACTAGGCTGGAGTTGTGACCGCCGAAACCAAACACATTCGACATAGCGACTTCGACTTCCTGCTTCACGGCCCTATTGGGCGTGTAGTTCAGGTCGCAGTCAGGGTCAGGGTCTTCCAGGTTGATAGTTGGCGGTATAGCGCCTTCGTTCACTGCGAGCACCGAGAAGGCTGCTTCGATACCACCGGCTGCTCCGAGCAGATGACCGGTCATAGATTTTGTTGAACTGATAGCCAAGTTGTAGGCGTGGTCGCCAAACATTCGCTTCATGGCGATCGTCTCGAACTTATCGTTCATCGGTGTCGAAGTTCCGTGTGCGTTGATGTAGACAACGTCTTCTGGTTGTAGCCCAGCGTCTCCAAGTGCCCATTTCATGGCTCTTGCGGCGCCTTCACCCTCAGGATGAGGTTGTGTCACATGGTGGGAGTCGCTCGATGCACCATAACCGGCAAGTTCGGCGAGGACCGTTGCACCACGCTTTTCGGCATGCTCAACAGATTCCAATATTACGACCCCGGCACCCTCTCCAAGTACAAATCCATCACGACCTGAATCGAACGGTCGGGAGGCCGCTTGCGGATCGTCGTTTCGGGTTGAGAGAGCCATACATGAGTTGAAACCCGCTACCCCGATTTCACAGATTGCTGCTTCGGTTCCTCCGGCTATCACGACGTCGGCGCGTCCTCTCCTGATCATCTCAAGTGCCTCACCGATCGAATCTGCGCCTGTTGCACAGGCTGAAACGGTTGAGAAGTTTGGTCCTTTTGCACCGGTCATCATCGAAACCTGACCAGATGCCATGTCGCCAAGCATCATCGGGATCAAGAATGGGCTGACCCGCTTTGGTCCTTTTTGATTGAGGATATTGTGCTGCTCGGTGATTGAGATGATTCCACCGACACCACTTCCGATTAGTACACCAACTCGATCAGCATCCTCGGTTGCCATGTCGATGCCGGCGTCATCGAGAGCCTCAAGGGCGGCAACGCACGCAAACTGTGCGAAACGATCGAGTCGTTTAGCTTCCTTGCGACCCAATAAAGCGGCGGCATCGAAGCCATCGACTTCTGCGGCTATTCGACTGGTGAATCCTTCGGCGTCGAACAGTGAAATATAGTCGATTCCGGATTGTCCTTCGAGCAGGCTAGCCCACGTGGACTTACGATCTGATCCAATTGGTGTGACCAGTCCGATACCAGTGACAACGACGCGATCTGTCATTAGGTGACCTCAAGGCGCACATTCGGAGGAGTTCCTCACTGCAATGCGCCAGTTCGACAACTCGTTTGCTCGGGAAGTCGCTTCTTAAAATACGATTCGAGGAGTATACCAACGACTATCGGAAATCACGCCTGCGAACGGGTCAATTGGGAAATGAACTGCTAAAGGCAGGGAAGTCACATTTGGTTCGAATCAGCCTATATTGAATTAATTGTTGCCATGGCCCGTCCTGTTCATGTGAACCGGGCTTCTTTAAGAGGAAACGAATGAAAGTTCGAATCGAAACCCACGGATGCAAGCTCAATACCGCCGATAGTCAGCGATTGGCAAATGAGTTTGCGCGTTCGGGTTACAACCTTTGCGGTACTGATGAAACTCCCGATGTATTTGTGCTGAACTCCTGCACCGTGACTCACGTTGCGGACAAGAAGGCACGCCAGGCTCTGAGTAAAGCGAGGAAGTCTTTTCCGGATGCCATCGTGGTTGCTGCCGGTTGCTATGCCCAGAGCGGTACTGCCGATCTGGAAGAGCTTGCCTCTACGGATTTAGTGATACCGAACACTCGAAAATCTGAGATAGTTTCGATCGTCAGCTCTCGTGCTGGACTGGATTGGCAGGAGTCGGGCGATGCAGACAGTGGGCAGATCCAGCTGTTGGGTCGTACACGGGGTGCGGTGAAGATCCAGGAAGGATGCGACCAAATCTGCTCATATTGCATCGTTCCAAAGGTGCGCGGACGAGAGCGGAGTGTGCCCGAGGCCGAGATTATTCGTCAGGTGCAGGTGCTTTGTTCCACCGGTTGTCCCGAGGTGGTCCTCACTGGTACTCAGCTAGGATCGTACGGCTTCGATCTTGAAAACACCGGATTGGTCGACATGATTCGCTCGGTTCTCGAGCAGACAGACATCCGGCGTCTCAGGGTTTCTTCATTGCAACCAGCTGAGTTCTCAGACGAGCTGCTGGATCTATGGGATGGTGTTGGAAAAGACCGTCTATGCCCGCATTTTCATATTCCTCTCCAGAGTGGAAGCGACCGAATCCTCGAACTAATGAGACGTCGCTACACCGGCGAAGGCTATCTTGAGGCCATTAGGTCGGCGAAGGCTGCTGTTGCCGGATGTTCGGTGACAACTGACGTGATTTCAGGATTTCCGGGTGAATCAGAAGACGATCATCTGCGAACTCTCGAAGTGTTGAGGTCTGCGGAGCTCGCAGACGCTCATGTATTCCCGTACTCGGTGCGACCCGGCACAAGCGCCTCTCATCTTGACGATCGTGTCGATGTTCAGACTCAGGCGTTACGAGCCGAAGAACTTCGAGTAGCTGCCGATGAGATGGCACGAAACCACCGAATATCATTCGTAGGTTCAGTACGGTCTGTTTTGTGGGAAGGTGCCCGCGGTACGAGTGGACTGACCGACAACTATCTTCGAGTTCGACTGGAACCGGGGGAAATAACGGTCGTAGCTCGAGGCAATGGGGATGGACTTGTCGAGGACGTCAAGTTCAATCGACTTGAGGGTCTACAGCTGGTGGGATCACCGGTGGTCTAGTCGCCGTCATCATATTTGCAGTTAAACAAAAGAGCCGCCCACGGGCGATGTGACGGCTCTTTTCAGTAAAACTTACGTTTTGACAGCGATCTAGAAGTCGACTGCGCGAAGCTCGATATTGCCGTGACGACGCTCAAGGTATCCAGCAGTCTGGTGGTAGCCGTGAGCGAAGACCATGAGCCAGCCTTCCTTCTCACATCGGTCGAGAAGTTCCTTCTTCATCGCAAGCGTCTGATCGGGGTACCGGTCAAATGCAGTGATGTAGGGCAGGGGAAGGTGGTTCGGTGTCGGAATCAGGTTGGCGAGGTAGATGATTCGCTCGCTACCTGTGTTCACGAGAACAACCTGGTGACCGTTTGAGTAGCCATCGGTAACGATTGTGTGAACGCCAGGAGCGACTTCAGTGTCACCGTCGAGTAGTTCAATCATTCCCTTTTCATCGAGGGTCTTCAGGTGTTCGACACCAGTTCCGTAAACAGGAACCGATCGTTCGTTAGGTGCGAAGGCCTCTTCCCAGGCTGCACGTTGTACGAGGTACTTCGCCTTCGGGAAGGTAGGGATAATCGTGCCTTCACGGTCGAGGCGTGTTGCACCCCCACTGTGTGAGAAGGCCAGGTGGGTGAGGATTACATAGTCGATGTCTCGAGCGCTGACTCCCTGGTGTCGGAGATTACGAAGGAGCTTCGATGAAGAGTGGCCGTACACCTCTCGGGTGATTTCGGGTTCTTTGTTGCCAATGCCGGCATCGACGAGGATGTTGGCTTCAGGCGTCTTGATCAAGAGAGAGTTGAGGCCGAGGCGAACTCGGTTCTTGCGATCGGGTTTAGCGTTCTGCTCCCAGAGGATCTTCGGAACTGATCCAAACATCGGACCGCCGTCCAATAGGAAGGTTCCATCACTGACTAGCTTTACGGCAACACTTGTGTTTGCGGTTGTCATTCTTACGCCTCCAAGACCACACCTGGTCTGTATTCAAATCTATGCATGAGCGGACACTCGATGCGTTTTGGCGCCGATGGCCCGGTTGCCCGGACCACGGCTATGTTTTGTGGATTCTTGAAATCCGTGCAGTTGCGAGAGCTGTGTAGGCCGTCCAACTGTTCGACACACGGAACCGTATGGGTTTTGTGGTTGTTGGCACAAGGTACTTACGTACTCATTTCTAGGTGTTTACCTAATTATTGTTTCGAACAAGTTCAAAATAAGTTATTAAATACGAGTTCAAATGAGTTGCAGCACTTACGCGGAATTACGCGCGGTTTGGACACGGTGACAGCAACCCGCGCACGCTTCCAATACAATCTCTGCGCAGTCTGTGCGCACTGTCAGCAAAAGCGAATCACGTGTGTGCGCTCATCCGGCCAACCGTGTAAGCGATCGGATTGCGAATGAATCGGTGAACTAGAAATGGTCAGGAGCTAAATAAAGTTGGAAATTGAAGTCGTCCAGAGTGATGTGACTGAGATCGAAGTCGATGTGCTCGTAGTGAATCTGTTCGAAGGCGTTACATCCCCCGGTGGGGCTACTGGAGCCGTAGATTCGGCGCTCGGCGGAGTGATTTCAGAACTGATTTCCGACGGTGAGATTAGCGGTTCTGCAAGTGAATTTACGCTAATACACACACCAAACTCAGCATTCCCATCGTTCAAACCAGCAAGAGTTTTGGTGGCTGGTCTTGGCTCCAGCGATTCTTTCGATACCGACGTTAGCCGCAGAGTTTCTGCTGCCGTGATGCGAAAACTTCGTACCGCTGGCACCAAACAGGTTGCGACGATCGTTCATGGTGTAGGAATCGGCGGTGTAGATACGCAACAAGGTGCTCAGGCCGTAGTTGAGGGTTCGCTCCTCGGCTCCTACAGATTCCTTAAGTACCGGACCACAGACAAGAAGCGAAAACCCGATATTGAAAATCTGGTGGTAGTCGAGGGTGATTCGTCGAAACTCGATGCAATCAATGCTGGAGTCTCGATAGGGATTGCGTACTCAGAGGCTGAAATCCTTGCTCGAAACCTCGTAAATGAGCCCGCTAACAAACTTTCTCCCGCTGATCTGGCCGCTGTCGCTGAGAAAGTGGCCGGAGCAAACGGCCTTGAAATAACGGTTCTGGAACAGGCTGATGTCGAAAAGCTCGGAATGGGTGCGTACGTGGGCGTGTCGCAGGGCGGGCCACGTCCTCTCAAGTTCATTCACATGACATACGAAGGCGATTCGGCGAATCCTGAGAATAATCTCTGGTTGATCGGCAAGGGAATCACCTTCGATAGTGGTGGCATATCGCTCAAGCCAGGCGCCGGAATGGGCAAAATGAAGGGCGATATGGGTGGTGGCGCATCGGTAGTCGGAGCGATGCAGGCGATTTCTCAGTTGAAACCCAAGCTGAACGTCCACGCTGTTTGCGCTGCGACCGACAACATGCCCGGTGGGAGTGCGCAACGCCCCGGCGACGTCGTTACGGCAATGAACGGCATGACTATCGAAGTGGACAACACCGATGCTGAGGGTCGGCTTACTCTGGCCGACGCCATTGGCTATGCGCTCTCGAAGGATGCAGTACGGATAGTCGACATTGCGACACTCACAGGTGCAGCACGAGTTGCCCTCGGTGATGGGGTGAGCCCTGTATTCGGGAACGACGATGGATTGATGGATGCTGTGCTCGAAGCCAGCGAAAACGTAGGGGAGCCGATGTGGCGACTTCCGCTCGATGCCGTAACCAAGCGGCAGAACTCATCGAAAATTGCTGATCTGAAGAACACGGGTGGTCGAGGGGGTGGATCTACAACGGCAGCGCACTTTATCGCTGATTTTGCTGGCGACACGCCGTGGGTTCACATTGATGTCGCCGCGACCTCGATGCTGGACAACACCAGAGGTTGGATGCCAGCGGGTGCAACTGGTGTTCCGACGCGATCATTGATCGAACTGGCGATGCGCCTGGGTGGGTGAAATGCCGTTCACTGAACTGGAATAATGCAAAACAATACACTAAAATATTGCGTGGCTTAGACCTTTTCGAAAGTTATTCGGCTGCTCAGAAATCAGTAGTGAAATTCGAGCGTTCTCAAATTGACCGCCCAGAGTACCGATGCTAGCGTTGATTGCCCATGGTGGGCGTAGTGAAGAGGTTATCACGCTAGGTTGTGGCCCTGGAGACGAGGGTTCAATTCCCTCCGCTCACCCCATATTTTCAGTTCGGTTATCCGATTTTGTTTGATCTGAATAATCCTGAACTCGAACTGTTTCGTGCAGTTGGAGTCTCGGGTAAGATTGAACTCGCAAGAAGCCCCGTGAAAAGGGTTATTTTCCTGCGCCCGTAGCTCAGTGGATTAGAGCATCTGGCTTCGAACCAGAGGGTCGGGGGTTCGAGTCCCTCCGGGCGTGCCATATTGCACTTGAACTAGAAGAGCCCTCGTAGAAATGCGGGGGCTTTTCTGTTAGTTGACCCAATAGCTCGAATTAAGTCGGCTTCTGGAAGTACTGACAAGGTGCTTTGTGTGACGAAATATTATTACTCAACACTTGGTACATCCTTTTTGAGTTGGTCTACATTCGCGCCTAGCCACATAAGAATCTTGATGTATTCACGGAGATAACTAGTGGCAGATTTCTTTTGATCTATCGTTACTCTTTCAGTGTTTACATCTAATGCTTCACAAAGCATCCCCATAAGATTTGCACCTAAGATGCTAAACACTAGGG
>JAPYUK010000080.1 GCA_029936155.1 Dehalococcoidia bacterium
GAACTACTTGGACCAATCGAAAAGAACGACTCTGGCCTGCGCTCAGTGCGGCTCGATATCAACACCGGCTACGGCAGCGGGATTCTGGGCGGCTTGAAAGCTGCGAAAGGCGATGTTGTCGGCTGGACCCACGCCGACCTTCAGGCCGATCCCGCCGATGCCCTAACCGCCTACGAGCTCTACAAACATTCTCCAAATCCAACGAAATTGTTCGTAAAAGGTGCTCGCGCCGGTCGACCTCTCGCCGATCGCGTATTCACAATCGGAATGGCCATATTCGAAACGATTTTCATGCGTACGAGGATGTGGGACATCAATGCCCAGCCGACCCTTATGCCGAGGTCGCTCTACGCTGCGTGGAAGAACGCTCCCGGCGACTTTTCTCTCGATCTCTACGCCTATTATCAGGCTAAAACTCATAACTTCGATATACAGCGAATCTTCGTATATTTCGGTCCAAGAACCTTTGGGGAATCACACTGGAATACGGGTATGGTGTCCAGAATAAAGTTTATCCGCAGAACGCTTGTTTACAGTTGGCACCTGCGAAAAAGCCTTGCCAAATCCTCGGCAATGTCGGGGGGAAGTCAGAAGGATCTCGAATGAACATCATTCGACACCGTCGCAACACCCACGAAGAGTTAGCCGAAATCAGCACCGACCACGGAGCTGAAATCGATATCCGATCTCAGGGCAACGACCTCGTCCTTCACCACGAGCCGTACGAAGCCGGCACTACGTTCGAAGACTGGCTGGAAAACTACCGTCATGGCACGCTGATACTGAACGTCAAAGAAGAGGGTCTAGAAGACCGTGTGCTGGCTCTGATGGCCAAACACAACATCGAAGATTTCTTCTTCCTCGACCAGTCGTTCCCCTTCCTGGTCAAAACCGCTCGAACCGGAGAATCCAGGTGCGCCGTTCGAGTTTCCGAGTTCGAAACGATCGACACAGCACTCAGTCTTGCTGGGAAGGTTCAGTGGGTATGGGTAGACTGCTTTACAAAATTTCCACTTGATAGAAACGCGGCAACACAGCTCAAAGAAAACGGTTTCAAGCTGTGCATAGTTTCGCCAGAGCTACAGCAGCGCATGGAAATTTCTGACACAAACGAGATCGTGGCGGCGATGAATGCTGCCGGGGTTATGCCCGACGCCATCTGCACTAAATTTCCTGAGAGATGGATCGACCAATTCGAAAGCTAGCGACCGAGCCGCTGTTTCTGGTTGGAATTGCGGTACGCCTGATACTGATCATATTTTTCGCACCTGCGATTCACGATGACTGGTTCGTGCCGTTCATGGACAACTTCCTGAACAACCCGGGCATCGATCCCTGGCGGATTCACTTCGATGCGGGCGGCGATCCACTGGCCTTCCCGTACGGCCCGGTGATGTGGTTGTTCCTACTTCCACTCTCGGCGATCGGAGCCGTTGGCGGGGCAATCTTCCCGGATTCAGCGACTGAGCTGCTGGCAATTGGCTTTTCAAGCGGCGTACTGATCCTAGACTTCTTGTTACTTGCTTCGCTGCTCGAAATTGTTCCAAATAGACGGCGGCTGGTCATCTCGCTCTACTGGCTCTCGCCAATCGTGCTCTACATCAACTACTGGCACGGGCAGGTCGATGTGGTTCCGGTACTTCTACTCACCGCAACGCTGGTGGCACTGAAGCGGCAGAAATACACTTTTGCCGGTGTAATTCTCGGTGCAGCGTTCGCAGCCAAGCTCAGCATGGTTCTCGCACTGCCGTTCGTTCTCATTTATCTGGTGAGAAACAACCGACTCCGACGTTTTTCGCCGAAATTCATAGCGGCAGTCGTCATCACGACGATTGTTGTCCAAGGACCGTTCTTACTGTCGAGCGCAGTCCGTTCGATGGTGCTCGACACGCCAGAGGCCGAGAAGATATACGCCCTTTCACTCGATCTTGGCAGCTTCGAAATATTGCTGCTGCCGCTTGGGTACGGTCTTGTCATCTACGCATTCTGGCAACTTCGACGCATGTCGTTCGGGCTGCTTATGGCGTCGTTGGGACTCGGGTTCTTCCTCGTATTGCTGTTGAGCCCGGCTGCACCCGGCTGGTTCCTGTGGGTCGTACCTTTATTGGTAATGCATCAGGTTCAATCTGGACGCTCTGCGATCGCAATGACCGCGGCATTCTCGCTGCTGCTAATCGCATTCAATCTTTTGCAGTCGTCGGGTGTGTTCGTCAGGGGTATCAGAGCGGATTTCGAAGCTCCGCTCATCGACACGTTCCAATCCGTTGGGGAAAACCAAGTGTCCTTGCTGCTCACCGCCCTTCTCGCAGCAGGAGCTGTTCTTGCCTACCGAATGGCCAAAGACGGTATTCGCGATAGCGACCACTTCGGCCTACGCTCCAGACCTCTAGTGATTGGTATAGCGGGTGATTCAGGCTCCGGCAAAGATACACTCGCCAGCGCGATCGAAGGCTTATTTGGCGATCATTCTGTCGCACAGGTCTCTGGTGACGACTATCACATGTGGGATCGTGACGAACCGCTGTGGCAAACAACAACCCACCTCAACCCACGCGCCAACGATCTAACGGCGATGATGGCCAGCGTCAACGACCTGGCGGAGTCACGCAATATTTCTGTAAAACGCTATGACCACTCGATTGGCAGGTTCGCCAGCGCGGTTTCGCTCGGTCACAACGACTTCGTAGTGGTGTCCGGACTGTTGACGTTCTTCCTTCCTCAGATGCGGGAACGCTGCGACCTGAAAATCTTCTTGGATATGGACGAGCCGCTCAGGCGATATCTCAAGATAGAGCGCGATGTAAACGCACGCGGGCACGCGGTCGAGGAAGTCGAGGCAGCACTCGAAGCCAGAGCGGAAGACGCCAAACGATTTATCGAACCGCAGGGTGAGCACGCCGACGTGGTGTTCCATATCGAAACTGTCCAGCCTGATCGGTTGAATATCGACTCACCTCAACAGGTGATTCCTCTGCAACTGCGAATGACACTTCGAAACAGCATGTATCACGAACAGTTGATTCGGCTGTTGATCAGCGGGTGCGGCCTTACTGTCGACCACGATATCGACGAAGAAACTTCAGCTATCGAACTTCTGGTGAGTGGCGAAGTGTCGGCTCAGAATTTAGGCGCAGTCGCAAATCGCCTGGTCGGCCAATCCGAAGAGCTTTTGGATGTCGAACCAAACTGGCA
>JAPYUK010000035.1 GCA_029936155.1 Dehalococcoidia bacterium
AAACATTTCCATCACCGGAATCTTCGGATCGTCTGAGGGACGTTTCATTCGCTACTGAAGTGGAAAAACCCGAGCTTCGCACTTGGCTCGATACACTGGCAACCGATCTTGGCGGTTCGTCGTTTCCAATCGTGTCGTCACAGCGTGCTGCCTATCACGCATCGGCGGTCATGGCATGCGGTCTTTTAGCTGGACTCACTGGACTCGCCGCCGAAATGTGGGAACCGCTCGGCATCGCGCGGGCAGACGCTCTTCAACGTCTGATCCCGCTACTGAAGGCAACTATCGATGCCCTCGACGAGAAAGGTCTGCCCTCGGCAATCACTGGTCCGTTCGTTCGCGGCGATGTCGACACGATCGCAACTCATCTCTCAGCAACATCCGCCAACTCGTCTGATACCGGCAAGGCCTACGCCGCGCTCGCGCTGGCTACGTTGCACATGGCAAAAGAGCAGGGCGGGCTGTCGGATTCAGCGTTCGAAAACATCAAATCCGTACTTTCTGAGGGAAATTAGACTTAGATCGTACCGGCGGCATGCCACCGCAGCCCCAGCAGGCTCAAAAAATCAGCAATAATGATCTGACGCAAGTGAACTAAGGCTTGGCGGCTAGCAAGTTGCAGTCGACCGGGGCGGAGGTACACGATGGCACAACGCCGGATCACTACGCACAAGATTCAGCAGATGAAACGCCGTGGCGAGCCGATCCCAATGGTGACGGCATACGACTACACGGCAGCCCGCATCGTCGATGCTTCAGGGATTCCCATGATCCTTGTCGGCGATAGTATGGGCCATGTTGTTCTTGGTCACGACTCAACAATTCCCGTAACGGTTGACGATATTGTCAACGCGTCGGCGGCTGTTGTTCGAGGTACGACCAGACCCCTCATCGTCGCTGACATGCCGTTTCTCAGCTATCAAATCGACGCTGAAACGGCTCTACGAAACGCAGCTCGCCTCATTCAAGAAGGTGGCGCTCAGGCAGTAAAACTAGAAGGCGGCAAGTCAGTCGCACCAATCGTTGGGCGTCTTGCAGACGCTGGTGTTGCGGTAATGGGTCATATCGGTCTCACACCTCAGCACGTCAACCAACTTGGTGGTTACCGTGTGCAGGGTAAGTCTGAATTCGCAGCAAACCAGATTGTTGAGGACGCACTGGCCCTTCAGGAAGCAGGGGCTTTCGCGATTGTTCTCGAACTGATTCCCGTGGAGCTTGCGAAGAAGATTACTCAGGCGCTGGATATTCCTACGATAGGGATAGGCGCTGGGACTCACTGTGACGGCCAGGTGCAGGTCTTCCACGACATGCTCGGACTCGATCCCGATTTCCGACCACGTCATTCCGGCAAATACGCCGACTTGGCACCGGTTATTCAGGATGCCCTCGAGCGCTACGGCGACGATGTACGAGCTGGCACATTCCCGACCGACGCCCAGTCTTTCTTTTCCGACGAGAGTCGGATTCGAGAGAGTTCGGCAACAGCGGACTAGGGTATTCGCCGAATTGTCCTTCCCCCTTGTCTCTTCTCCCAGCGGGAGGAGGTGAGGTTGAGGGAGAGCATTTGATGGCCGATCTATCACCAAGAATTTGCTTACGACCACTTCTCCCTCACCCCAAACCTCTCTCGCTAGGAGAGGGGGTCAGCGTAGGCCCTGGACGATCATTTGCAAGTAGTCCGCACTGCCGCTGAAATGCGTGAAACTCGTGATCAGATCACCAACTCAGTCGGCCTTATCGCCACGCTTGGTGGTATTCACGCTGGTCACACCGCCCACTTGGACACTCTTCGTCCGCTATGCGATGTTCTCGTCGGCTCTATATTCCTGAACCCAACTCAGTTTGGTGAGAACGAAGATCTCTCGAAATACCCGGCTGACGAAGCTGCCGATCTTGCCGAGTTCGAAAATCACGGCGTCGACATCGTTTTCCTGCCTTCAGTCGATGAGATGTATCCACCAGCTGATCTCGAAATAGTTACGCAGATCGATCCTGGACCGCTAGCAACTGTTCTAGACGGCCTACACCGACCCGGCCACTTCGATGGTGTAGCAACCGTGGTTGCTCGACTCTTCTCGATAATTTCCCCCGACAAAACATCATTCGGTGAAAAAGATGCCCAGCAACTCCGCATCATCCAGCACCTCAACGAATCGCTCGGACTTGGAATCGAGATCATCACAATTCCTACCGTCCGCGAACAAGACGGACTCGCCATTAGCAGTCGTAACGCGTACTTGTCCGATCAGGAGCGTGATGCTGCAACGATATTGTTCAAAGCACTCACCGTCGCAAAGCTCTCTTGGGATTCGGGCGAAAGAAGTGGTGAAGTGCTTCGGTTCATGATGAACGCAGTCCTCGGTGGCGAACCACTCGCCCACACCGAGTACGCCTCGATCGCCGACCCCGATACCTTCGCTGAACTAGACCAGGTTGAATTCTCCGCACGGGCACTACTCGCAGTGAAGATCGGCAACGCCAGACTGATCGACAATCTGCTATTGAGCTAGCAACTAGCCAACTGCTTGCAATTTCTCAGCGGCAATGTAGCGGAGTGGAGAGAACTTCGGTGGAGTGGTGATCGGGGTGCGCTCGTTCAGCGACCCCACGCCAGATTCCTTCACTCCGATGACTGCGCTCGGGAATTTAGCGATACGCAGACTGCGTCAATTCAATCCCAAAATAATCCACCAAAGCCCTCGGGCTACCTCTACGATTTAGCACATGAAAATTCTTGTCACCAATGACGATGGCTTCGAAAACGACGGCATATGGGCTCTCGTGAACGCCGTAAAGGAACTCGGCGATGTCACGATCGTTGCTCCAGTCGGTAACCAGTCGGGAGTTGGGACTGCCATCTCATTTAGGCAGTCGGTCCACATCAACAAAGCAGCCAGTCGCGTCGACGGAGTCGACTGTTACGCCGTAAGCGGCACACCGGCTGATTCTGTAATTCTCGGCATCGAACAGGCCCTGGATGGCGAAGTTGACGCGGTCGTCGCTGGAATTAACCCAGGCTTCAATACAAGTAGAAATCTGTTCATATCCGGAACCATGGGCGCTGCCATTCAGGGTGCTGCAAAAGGGGTGAAGTCCTGCGCGTTTTCGATGGACCACCTAGATGATATTAACGATCAGGGCGTCGGCAATATCATCACTGCCCTCGTCAAAGAACTCATCGACCCCGAAACGCCTCGCGCATCACTGTTCAACGTCAACTTTCCGCCTCTTTCATCTGGCGAAATACAGGGTGCCGAGGGCGCTATCCCCGCTCCATCAGAGTTCAAAAATTTGATAGAGCCACAGAGTGACGGAGGGTTCGAAATATACTCGGGTCTCAAAGTCATGATCGACCGGACGGAACTAACTCCGGGAACCGATCTGGAAGTACTGCACCGCAACCAAGTCGCCATCTCAGCCCTTGGCGGTCCCACGCTGACGCATCAGCCAAACGACTCCACACTTCACCGAATGATCGACGCTGCAAACCGTGTTATCGGTTGACTAGCCGCCGATAACTATTCAGAATCTCGCCAGTACAGCCAATAAAACCCGCTGCGAGAGGAACGAAACGGTGCTTTACGAACTACGCGTCTACGAATGCCTGCCCGGACGACTCCCCAATATCAACGCACGATTCGCCGATCACACAATGAAGCTGTTCGAAAAGCACGGCATCAAGAACATTGGTTACTGGACTACTGATGTCGGCGAGAGCAATCATGAACTGACCTACATGGTCGCCTTCGAAGACGCTAACCAGCGTATGGAGGCCTGGGACAACTTCCGTAACGACCCCGAATGGGCGAAGGTAACTGAGGAGTCTCATCGCGACGGCTTGATCGTCAAAAACGTCCGCAACCAGCTACTCGTTCCGACACCGTATTCGCCGATGCAATAACCTCGTCTAACCAGTCAACACCAAGCGTTCTCCCTGTAAAAATATGCCAAATATTCAACGACTTAAAAATCTTTCAGGCCAGGCTCACATCGTGGGTGTTGGCGAATCGAACAAGCTCGGCAAGGTGCCTGAAAAATCGCCACTAGCTCATCATTCAGAAGCGGCGATTAACGCGCTGAATGACGCGGGCATGCAGATGTCAGACGTCGACGCGCTGTTCACGGCCGGGTGGTCGACGCTCGATGTTGGCGAGTATCTCGGGATTCAGCCACGCTATACCGATAGCACGTCGGTAGGTGGCTCGTCGTTCGTCATTCACGTCGCTCACGCGCTTGCGGCGATCGCAGCCGGATACTGCGAAGTTGCTCTCATCACGCACGGCCAGTCTGGGCGATCTGATAGGGCACCAATTCCTCGTAACCCCGGCACACCGATGGCGCAGTACGAAGCGCCCTATGGAATTCTGGGCCCGCCCGTTTCCTATGCAATGGCTGCTCGACGCTACATGCACCAGTACGGCGAAGATCGAACGCGACAGGCGATGGCTGAGATAGCGATTTCGACCCGTAAGTGGGCAAATCTCAATCCGATGGCCTACTTCAAAGATGTACCGGCCACTTTCGACGACTACCACGACTCTCGATGGGTGGCATGGCCGTTCCATCTCCTCGATTGCTGCTTGGTCACCGACGCCGGTGCTGCGATCGTCATCACAACCCCAGAGCGTGCCAAAGACGCCAAAAACGGGAGCGTAACGATTCTTGGCGCTGGTGAAGGCCACGATCACTCAGGGATTTCTCAGATGCCCGATCTCACCCGAGCATTTGGGCGAAATACGGGTCCTCAGGCGCTCGAAATGGCAGGAGTAACTCACTCCGACCTCGATCTCGCCATGATCTACGATTCATTTACATACACCGTGCTCGTCAGCCTCGAAAACCTTGGCTTCTGCGAACCCGGTGAAGGACCCGATCTGGTCGCATCCCAGCGAACCGCACCCGGCGGTGACTTCCCGTTGAATACCAACGGAGGTGGGCTTTCGTACACGCACCCCGGCATGTACGGCATCTTCACCGTTGTCGAAGCCGCACGGCAGCTGAGAGGGCAGGCTGGGGAGCGCCAGCTGGAAGACTGCAACCTCGCAGTTGCCCACGGCACTGGCGGCCTCTTATCGTCAACAGGAACAGTCGTACTGGGGGCCAACTAATATGACCAACACAACACCAAAACCCGAGCCACTTCCACAGCCTGAGTCAGATCGTTACTGGGAAGGTCTAAAGAACGAAGAGATTTGGCTCCAACGATCCAAGGCGACCGGAAAATTCCAGTTCTACCCGAGACAGATCTCAATCTCAGATCCTGAAAGTGGATCCTGCGGAGTCGAGTGGGTGCAGGTCTCTGGCAACGCCGAGCTGTTCACATTTTCTATTGTCCACGCCGCCCCTCACATGGGTTGGGTAGGTGAGACCCCGTATATCACGGCGCTGGTGCAGCTCGAGGAAGATGTAATCGTCCCAACCAACATAGTTGGCATCGAACCCGAACCAGAGGCACTTCAGATCGGAATGGCGTTGAAACCAGTCTTCGATCACAACGAAGGCAGGCAGACGCTGCTCAAGTTCACCCCGGCATAAATCGCGTTGACGTAGTTTTGCGGACATAGTCGAGTTAGAATTACAAGCTCGCCAGTCGAACGTTAAGACTCGCGAGTAGCAAATCGCGAGTATCGACTCATGAAATCAGGACTGTCCGTACTGGTTACTACCAGTGACAGCAGCTATCGGCGACACCGAACCAAGGGTGCATGAGCACCCCGAAATAGCGCACGTCCTTTTTCACTTCTAATTCGAGTCGAGGTCGCTCCCATGCTTAACCACTTTCTAAAATTCAGCGATATCGCGTCTGGCGAAATTCAGCCGCTTCTTGAACGCGCAGTCGAACTAAAAGCCGGAGCAACAAGCACGGCGCTCGCCGGTAAATCCGTTGTAATATTTTTCGAAAAACCGTCTCTTCGCACCAAGCTATCGTTCTGGGTTGGCATCGAAAAACTTGGTGGCAACCCGGTTCACTTCGCTCCTGAAGAAGTTGGACTCGGCAAGCGTGAGCCAGTCGCCGACGTCGCCAACGTTATGTCTCGCATGTCAGACGCCGCGGTGATCCGTACTTTTGAGCAATCGACCGTCGAAGAATTCGCTGCTGCCGCCTCGATTCCGGTGATCAACGCACTCACCGACGCCGAGCACCCATGCCAGGCTCTCGCCGACACCCAGACTATTCTCGAACAACTCGGTAGCGTTTCCGGCGCAAACGTTGCATTCATAGGTGATGGCAATAATGTTGCTGTAAGTCTTGGTTACGCCGTTGCTGGGCTTGGTGGTCACCTGACCTTCGCATCACCTGATGGATACACCGTGCACCAAGAGTCACTAGATGGTGCCAACGCATACGGCGTTGCCGTTGGTGGATCGGTTAAGCAGGTCATCAACCCACAGGAAGCCGTGGCGAACGCCGATATCGTTTATACCGATGTTTGGACCAGCATGGGTCAAGAAGCCGAAACGGCAAAGCGCCTCAAGGCTTTCGAGGGCTATCAGGTCAACCCCGAACTTCTCGACCAGGCGGGGCCAAACGTGAAGTTCATGCACGATCTTCCGGCACACCCCGGTGAAGAAATCTCCGACGGCCTGCTCTACGACTCAAGGTCTGTTGCCTTTGATCAGGCTGAAAACCGTCTCTGGGCTCAAGCTGCTCTCATGGAAAAACTCATTTAGATGGCTCTCCCAGTAGTTGCGATCATAGGTCGGCCCAACGTCGGCAAATCGACCCTGTTCAACCGTTTGGCAGGCCGACGAATCGCGATCGTCAGCGATATTCCGGGCACCACGCGTGACCGGGTGTCGATCGACGCTGCGTGGGGCCGACATCGCTATCTGATTGTCGACACTGCAGGTGTCGAAGATCGCCCACACAATGAACTCATGTGGGACGACATTCGAGCACAGGTCGAAGTCGCACTGAACCAGGCCGATGCGATTATTTTCACGGTCGACGTGAACGACGGGGTGACCGACTCCGATGAAGATGCCGCTGACATGGTGCGGCGAACGGGCAAGCCGGTCGTGGTGGCTGCCAACAAGGCAGACACCCTTTCTCGTGAAGACATGATCCACGAGTTCTACTCACTTGGTCTCGGTGAGCCGCACCCCATAAGTGCGTATCACGACACCGGGATCGGCGATCTCATGCAGTCGGTCTTCGAACAGCTTCCGCCTTTTGAAGAAGAAGTGATAGGGAAAAACTCGATCCGAGTGGCGATCGCCGGTCGACCCAACGCCGGAAAGTCAGCGCTATTCAATGCTGTTACCGGAGAAGAGCGAGCAGTCGTTAGCCCGGTTGCGGGTACCACTCGCGACACCGTCGACTCACTGTTCGACTACGAAGGTACCCGAATTACATTTCTCGACACCGCCGGGTTAAGGCGACGAGGCAACGTCGAACCGGGAATTGAAAAGTACAGTGCCATCCGAACTATCGGCGCCATCGAACGCTGTTATGTAGCAGTATTGGTGCTCGACGCTACTGAATTCGTGACAGCTCAGGACACCCATATCGGCGGCTTCATCGACGATGCATCCCGTGCGGCGGTGGTGGTAGTGAATAAGTGGGATCTCGCAAAAGAGCTCGATCTCGATAGGGCTGACGCGGAAGCAGAAATCAGGAATCGATTTAAGTTCATCCCACAGGTCCCGATCGTTTTCACATCGGCATTGACCGGTTGGGGGGTCGAAAATTTACTGCCTACGATTCTTGAGGTTTACGGAGAGTTCTCCAAACAGATCCCTCGTGCAGAAGTGAGTCGGGTGATATTCGATGCGATGGGCGAAAACCCCGTTCCAGGATTCGGAGCCCGACGACCAAGAATCTACCGCGCAATCCAGAATAGAACCTCACCGCCAACGTTTGAATTTAGCGCGCGCAACCCAGAACTAATACACTTCAGCTATCGCAGATACTTGGAGAACCAACTGCGTGATCGATTTGGATTTGTTGGTTCTCCGTTGAGAATGACATTCCAAAGTCGAGAAGATGAGTGACCTCACAGTCGCAGCAATAGTTCTTGTAGCCGCCTATTTCATAGGTGCAATCCCTTTTGGCGTGATAATTGGTCGCCTGTGGCGAGGTGTCGATATCCGCAGCTACGGCAGTGGCGGATCGGGTGCTACAAACGCAAATCGCACCCTCGGAGCCCGTGCTGGCGCAGCCGTATTAATTTCCGATGTTTCTAAAGGGATAATCGTCGCGGCGATCGCACGCTGGGTAGTTGTAGGTGATGGCTGGCTCATTGCGAGCGCCGGAACAATAGCCGTTTTAGGGCACATGTTCCCCGTCTACATTAAGTTCAAAGGCGGTAAGGGTGTATCGACCGGATTAGGAGCGCTGGCTGTTATTTCCCCAATCGCAGCGGCTATAGCGTTGAGCGGTGTGGGAATCGTCGCCGTTACCAAATACGTTTCCCTCGGATCGATAATTGGGAGCAGTCTGAGTCTCGGCCTGCTCGTAATATTTAGCGCATTCGAATTGTCGATCTTCGGGTGGGACCATGATCTCTGGTACTTACTATTCGCAATACCAGTTTCGATCCTGATTCTTTGGAGCCATCAGTCCAATATAGAGCGCCTAGCTAAAGGCGACGAATCTAAGCTGGAGAACAAGCCCGCTCCACGCAGAACCCAGCGAACCCCGTAAACTGCATGTGTGACACACATAGGCATAGTTGGCACCGGGGCTTGGGGCACCACTCTCGGAATACTGCTGGCACGAACCGGACATAAAACCGTTCTCTGGTCTCGCACGGCTTCACGTGCGGAAGAGCTTATGGCGGCTCGTGTAAACGAACGATCAGTACCAGGAGTCAAGTTTCCGGATTCGATGATCGTCACTCCCTCTATGGGCGAGACGTTCGCGGGTTCCGATGTAGTGATCGTTGTCGTGCCTTCGCTAACCATGCGCGAGAACATAAAATTCATCGGAGATGCGATTCCTTCCGGTACCAGTATTCTATGCGCGACGAAAGGTATCGAAATCGACTCCGGCAAACGAATGTCGCTGGTGATCGGTGAAGAACTATCCGGTTACGATGCCGACCGAATCGGTGTGCTATCAGGTCCAAATCTCGCTCCTGAAATAGCTGCCGGCAAGGTCGCAACCGCGACGGTAGCCTTTCCGAGCGAGAGTATTGGCGAGTCAGTTCAGGAGCTAATTAGCTCCGAGTTGTTTCGCGTATACCGAAGTGAAGATGTAACTGGTGTTGAACTTGGTGGAGCTCTCAAAAACATCATCGCCATTGGAGCAGCGTTTATAGATGGCACTGGTATGGGAGCGAATGCCAAAGCAGCGTTTGTCACCCGAGGACTCCACGAGATCACGCGGCTAGGCGTGGCGATGGGAGCAAAACCAGGTACGTTCGCTGGTCTCAGCGGAATGGGCGATCTGCTTACGACCTGCTACTCATCCCTTAGCCGAAACTACCGTCTCGGCGCCGGGTTAGCGAGTGGTCGAGACTTAAAGACGGTGCTGAAGGATTTGGGACAAACCGCTGAAGGCGCACCCACAACTCAGGCTGCTGTACGACTAGCGCGGAAACTCGGGGTCGACATGCCAATCACCGACGCCACGTACGCTGTTCTATTCGAGGGTGCTGCACCTCGCGATGTGATTCATGAACTCATGAGCCGCACCCTGCAGCCTGAAGTCAGATACTAGAGCACTCAGCCGCCGAGGTCGCCCAGTTCGTAGAGGATCGCTGAGAGGACAGTTATCGCGGCTGTCTCGCTTCTCAACACACGTGGACCGAGTGTTACTAATTTCGCCCCGGCCTGTTGAACGGCATCTGCTTCATCTGCGCTGAATCCACCCGGAGGTCCGATCAGAGTGGAGAGACTGGAAGCGCTGGCATCCAAGGATCTCAGCGCCATGCTCAGCGGCTGCGAGTCATTGGTAACCTCTTCCCACATGCAAAGCATTGGCTCGTTCTCAGTCACCTCAGCAACCGCATCCATGATCGGCACAGGAGCTTCCACCTTTGGTACCGTTGCTCGACCGCTCTGCTCTGAAGCCTCAATCGCTATCCGCCGCCATCGCTCAAGTCGCTTCGCCGATGGCGTTCCAGTATTACCACCCTGCACCCGTTTTGATATCACCGGCACGAACCTCACTGCACCAAGCTCGGTGCACTTTTGAATGGCCAGCTCGATACGTTCCGGTCTCGCGAGACCCAGCAGCATCGTCACTTTCGTTGACGGCTCCGGGACGGATTGCACAGCCGAAACCAGTGTCGTAGATATCTCGTCTTTGTCGACGCGATCGACTTCTACCTGCCATTCAGATCCCGACCCGTCGAAGAGTCGAATGTGCTCGCCGCTCTCGACCCGCAGTACGGTACGCAGTTGACGTGCCACCTGCCCATCGAGCGATATTGCTCGATCGGTGGCGTCGATATCGGGTACGAAAAATCGGTGCATCAAGCATCTCCAGCGAAGTTGCCAGAAGTACGAGTAATTCGGGTAGCAGTCCAGTCTTCGATCTTGCGCGTCGACTCGATTTGGCCGCCAGTTGCCTCGAACGCCTTCACTACGTCGTCAAGCCGAGTATCGAGCACGCCCGAAGTGATGATTACCCCGTCTTCAGCCACAGATGCGATCAGCGGTTCCGCAAGAGCAATCAAGACGCTAGCCGCGATATTTGCTCCCACAACATCGAAACCGCCGTCCGGAACCTTGTCGTGTGGGATCGAGCCCGCGAGTACGGTCGACTTTTCAGTGAACCCCGCTTCTGCAAGATTGGCCTTCGACGAGATGACAGCGTCGTTTTCAATATCAAGCCCAACCGCATGCTCTGCTCCAAGAGCGAGTGCCGCTATCGATAACACACCTGAACCGCAGCCGACATCCAGAAACCGGTCACCGGTCTTCAGGGCTTTCTCGATTTCTTCGAGACACATCAGCGTTGTAGGGTGGTGCCCAGTTCCGAATGCCAGCCCAGGTTCTAGCTCGATAACGACATCGGATGGTCTGCTTGTGAACTTGGCAGATCTCGGAACGATTACCAGATTCGATCCGACCCTGATCGGATCGAATTTCTGGTTGCGCCACTCCTCGTCACTGACTTCGAGTTCTTCGATATCAGGTAGATCAACAAGGTGCCTGATTAATCGCACACCAACGTCGATTCCTGTCTTGCGGCTTTCAGTTGTGGGATCGAGCGGTAGCCAGCCACGAATTGTTACCCACGCAGTGGGATCAGGCGACTCACCCTCGTCGGGGTTGTAGCCGCCAAGCTGTTCGACCGAGGCTGAGCATTCTCCGTGTGTGTTGAACAGGTGAGTGAGCGGCTCGACGTATTCGGGCGGTGCCTTGATGCTGAGCTGCAGCCAGCGCATCGTATTTACCTTGCCGGGCGAGAATTATGTGCCCTTAAGAATTGTCGTCGCCTCTGAAGGCATCCTTGACGCGATCGAAAATACCGTAAGCTGATCCTGAATTTTCACCAATCCGTTCAATACCAAACGACTCGGCAAGCTCTAGCAGCAGCTCGGCCTGGCGGTCATCGAGCTTCTTGGGAGTCACAACCTTGAGTTCAATCAGCTGATCTCCACGGCGAGCTTGCGTTCCCATGTGAGGAATCCCCGCGCCTTTGATGCGGGTAACTGACCCGGATTGCGTACCGGCTTTGATATCGAGGTCGGCGGTTCCATCGAGTGTCTCGACGCTGATAACTCCGCCGAGTGCGGCGAGGGTCATATTCACCTCTGCTGCCATCAATACATCGTTGCCCCGGCGTGAAAATACCTTGTCTCGCTGAACACCGATGTGCACGTAGAGGTCGCCGTTTTGGCTACCTTTAGCTCCTGACTCACCCTCATTGTGGATCAGTAATCTTGTACCGTGCTCTACTCCAGCTGGGATCTGTACTTCGATCTTGCGTGACCTGCGCTCTGTTCCGCGTCCTGAGCACTGCTTGCAAGTGGTCTTTACTGTTTGACCCTCACCTTGACATGTCGGGCATGCTGTCACCTGCTGGAACTGCCCAAAAAACGTGCGCTGTGCACGGCGAACTTTACCTTCGCCGTGGCAGGTCGAACACTCAACGACATCGGTTCCGGGTTCGGCTTTGCTGCCATCACAGCGATCGCATCGCTCCATCCGATTCAGTTCGAGTTCGCGAGGCGCACCAAATGCTGCATCGCGGAACGAAACGTTTATCTGGAATTCGAGATCGGTGCCTTTATTTGTGGCTTGGCGCGTCGAACCACCGAAGAATGAATCAAAAATATCGCCGAAGCCGCCAAAGCCTTCGAAGCCGTCAAATCCACGTCCGGTCTGACCGTTGACACCTTCATGACCGAACTGATCGTACTGCGCTTTGCGCTCAGGATCGCTCAGTACCTGATACGCCTCGTTTACTTCTTTGAAACGATCACTGGCGTCCGCCTCTTTGTTGCGGTCGGGGTGATATTTTAGCGCTTGCTTGCGAAACGCCTTTTTGAGGTCTTCGGGGGTTGCGCCACGTTCGACGCCGAGTACCTCGTAGTGATCACGTTTGCTGGTTGTCATAGAAAAGCGGCCAATAACCCCGTATCAAGTCTCAGTTTCAGTTCACCGGTGTAAACAAGGCGAACAAATCAATTATAAGCCGGGGACGCGCTAAAACCGAATGAGGGTAAGAACCCAAGTAGATGCAAATTTGTGTTCCAGCGTGAGTTTGCTTAGCCCGCGTAGAACATCATCGCCATGTGGTCAAGGTGACTCGCCATGTATCTAACTGCCGGAATTGCAGTTTCGTACTCCATACGAGTCGGCGCCATCACACCGATCATGCCCTCGGCAGTGTCCGATGTTCCGTACTTGCTAAATACAACCGAGTAGTTCTTCAGTGATTCTTCCAAGTTTTCTTCGCCAATCACCACGCTCGCTGCACCACGGGGCTCACTAGCGTCTTCGAGTGCGCTCGTGGAAACTGAGTCCTCAATGAGCCACATTGCTCCCTGCGACATTGCAGGATCTGCGAGTAGCTCGGGTTGTTGGAACAACTTCCCAATGCCGCTAAACCGTTTTTCAGTGCTTGAGCTGTCGTTGTGGCTCCGCAGCGCCGTTACAGCGGAATCGAAGGCTCTACGTTCCAGCCCACTGCCTATGCGGCCTGCGTGCGCCAACAGATTGTTCGCAGGAATGCCAACGATCACTTCGCTGAGCCGATTTCTGGCGTGCTCGATCTCCGAGTTGGTTACTGAAGATTCAAGGTTAATTATCTGTTTATAGACGCTTGCCTCTTGTAGCACTACGATCACGACTACAAGCATCTCCTGCAAGCGGAGCAATTCGACAGTCTTCACTGGTGCTGGAGCGGTACGGGGCAACGTCGTAAAAGCCAGAGTGTCCATTACTCCAGCAAGAATCTCTGACGCGGAATCTATCCACTCTTCGACGTGTGATTGGACACTGGTAAATTCTTGATCGACTCGCGCAGCCACGGTTGGATGCAAGCTCGCTTCAGGATCGAGAGATGCGACGAAGTGGCGATAACCTCGATCTGAGGGAACCCCGCCTGACGACACGTGCGGGCGGTGAATAAAGCCATCTTCTTCGAGAGCGACCATGTCGTTTCGTATAGTCGCTGGACTAGCTTTGAGTCGAGTAGATCGAGCGACAGTGTTAGACGCGACCGGTGACGCTGTCTGAACGTGTTCAGAAACGATGAACTCTAAAATCTCTCGTCTTCTAGCTGTCAGAGTCGGCATACTTGACCCAGATACTGATTGCGGCTTCGACACACCCGTTTAGTGACATGCACGTTACGGAGTAGAACGTCGTGAAGTTAGCATGCGGTTTTCCCGAGCGTCAACGTTAGAAGCGCCCGGCGGAGGCAAATGCATCGGCAATTCTGGAACATCAGGCGGCACTGATGTGCTTTGTACGTCTCGCCGAAATGGTCGTCGAGCCTACGGCGGACAGACTGACTCCGAGGCTCAAACGTGGTGTGCATCTCGTGATTGGCAAGAGCCCAGAGCAGTGGCAATCGTATAGCGGGAGGCCATTGTTGTTCGCTGCTCATTCCAAGAGCCTGCTCGCCGATGATCTGGCCGACTCGGTTCAAGTTTAACTGGATTACGAAATCGATTCACAACTATCCGTCGGGAGCCGGGTACCAAACTGGGCTTGGGATCAGTATGAATCCGACTGGCAAAAGGCAAGGCTTGAGTCGGGTGGATGGCTGACGCTAAGAAATCTGATTGCGCTGAAAAATTGGGATCGTCTGTAGCCATTCACTATGGCGTCGATAGTGTTCCGTTCGCTCGCTGATCGAGTTCATTCGTGGGGTATTGATTCGCTGCGGTCTGGAACTGTTGAATGGCAGCTTAGATTCCACTTGAAAACGCAGAGTTTGGTCGACATTTCATTGACGCTTTCGCAGGCGCGTAGTTAAATGATTCCTGAACTGCGCTCTAGTTGAGAAAGCTCTCTCGTATCGAAGCGCTGAATCGATCAAATCGAGGAACGTCCGCATGGAAATCCGCTGGTTAGGCAACTCCACATTCGAAGTGCACTCTTCTGTAGGGGTTGTAGTTGTCGACCATCAGGGTCGACTGCCCAAACCGTCTGAACTCGAAGATGACAACACCGTTTTCGTCTACAGTCGAGACGAGAGCACCATCAACCGGTCAGATGATATGCACGTTCTGACGGGTCCTGGCGAATATGAAATCGGCGGTCTAAGCATTCGTGGGGTCGCAACTCCAGCGGACGACCCTGCGATGTCGCACGAGATAAACACTGTTTATGTGGTCGACGCCGACGGACTTCAAGTCGCTACGTTAGGCAACCCCGGGTCGCAGCCATCCGCCCAGTCTGTTCAACAGATAAGCAAAGTAGACGTTCTGATCATCAACACTGAATCTCAGGGACTTGAACCGGACGAACTGTCTTCGGTTATCAGGAATCTCGAGCCCAAGATGATCGTACCGTCTGGCTACGATGCGGAGACAGGCAAGCCCAGTGCTTCTATGCAGCGCTTACTGACAGAGCTCGGAGTTAAGGAATTCGAGGCGACGACCCGGTTGAATGTGACCAAGAGCGGACTCCCTGACGAACGAGCAGTTGTCGTGCTGCAGCAGCGCAAATCCTGACACCGTACGCGTTCTTTGCCCGGAGATCTTAATCAAGAAAGCCCCTGCATATTGCAGGGGCTTTCTTATTTGCGTTTGTTCTAGAGCGAATATTTCTTTAGCTCTGGTGTGGTTTGGCTACCTGGCATTTCTCTCCATGCGCCGCCATGCAAGCAGTGCCAAAGGCGCTAGAAGCAGTGCAACGTTGCCGAGTCCGGCCGGACCGCCTTCACGGGCGCTACAAGAACCACCTTCAGCTTCTTTGGCTATCGCGGCGATCGTCGCCTCCGCTGCAACCGTCGCAGGTACATCAGCGATGGGGGTTGGAGTAGGGGTTGCCGACGCGGCGACCGTAGGTGTCGGAGTCGGCGTAGGCGTACGCGTTGGCTCTGGCGTGGGCGTGGCAGTCGGCGTGGGCGTCGGCGTTTCCGTCGGCACGGCAGTCGGCGTGGGCGTCGGCGTTTCCGTCGGCACGGCAGGTATTGGTAGCGGCGGGAAGACCAGCAAGAATTTCTCCTTGCGAAGTCCATCTTCAAAAATGTCGGATTGAAGTGCCTTTATTTCACCGATGTAGAACTCGACCGGTCGACCATCGTAAATTTCCATTAGCGGATCTACCGTAAGGAAATATTCTCCGTCGAATACCGAAGCAAATTGTGTGACGTAATCGTCAATGACCGCGTGAATCAATGTGCCGTCGGGAGGCGGTGTTGAACCTGTTCGGACGCGGCCTTCGTAGAAGGTTGGCGCAAGAATTACAGGTGGAACCGTGGGTGTAGCCGGAACCAGCGTTGGCGTCGGTGTCGGAATCGGGGCAAACGGGAATCGAAGATTTAGCTGACGAAGCTGTGGCAACGGCCAGTCAAGTTTTTCGGTTCCAAATTGATCAATAAATGCGAACGGGGTCTTCTCGTCGGCTAGGACTTGATCGTCCAGCCAAAACAGTATGTCCTGGCCAACCAACGTATTCGGCGCATCGACAAAGATGAACTGGTAGTTGTCTGGAACGGTAAAGATTCCATCTACTGGTACACCCACAATCATGGGTTCGGAAACCCAGTCGCCAATCTTCGCAGTGATGGTCATGCCGTTCGGATCGGTTCCGCCCGAAATGGTCACTGCACCGTGCAGTGTTATCGCCTGAATTTTAGGGATCTCAGCCTGTGCATTTGCACGCTCACCGAATCCGGTGAACAAACCAGCCAGAAGGGTAGTCGCAATTAACACCCCCACCAGTCTAGTTTTCATATCGATATCTCCAGCGCCCGTTGTCTATATAAAAAATATTGTGTCAGCAGAACGCCCCCCTCCCGAATCATCGGAAGGGGGGCGCCCGTTATTACGTACTAACTCTAGCAGTCGTCTTTACGGGACGATGTGCGGGAGTTCACCACTGGTCTGCGGGCTGATGTAGACCCAGATACCGGACCCGATGGTTAGGTTATCTGCGCCTATCTGCTCGCGGAACCCTGCTGATACCGTGTCGTATACGTACGCTCGGCCGTTATTCACGCCACCGAAATACGATTGTATGCTTACGTTAATGGGGTTGCCTGACGCGTTCGGTCGCGTCAGAGTCGCTTCCTTGTGAACTAGCTGAGTCTGTTGACGGCTCTGGTCGACCACACCAACCAGATTCCAACCGTTGCCGGTTGCAATCGAGGTCAGGCCCGGTCGAGCATCACCAGGACCAGTTGGGCCTTCAAGGGCCACAGTCTGGTTTTCAAAGTCTCCAGTCTCAATCCAGTAACCAGGTCCAGCAGTTACGGTCGACAGGCCAGGAGTGGTCTGCGAACTGTAAGAACCAGTGCCAACCTTCGAAGCAATTCTCCACGGCTGTGAAGGCGTGGTTGCGTCGTAGGCA
>JAPYUK010000007.1:0-11188 GCA_029936155.1 Dehalococcoidia bacterium
GCCAAAGGCCAACTGGTAATCGACGATCTCGAGCATCAGGTTGACTGGATGATCGACAAGGGCGTTCACGGCCTCGGAATTGCCGTCGCAACAGAGATCTACAAGTTCAACGAAGAAGAACGCGATCTGATTCTCAGCACTGTAGTCCGAGTGAACAACGGTCGTGTGAAAATCGTCATGAATACGGGTGGTGAAGGCACTGACGTAGCAATCAACCTGTCGAAACGGGCAGAAGTTCTCGGTGCCGATGCGCTGATGATCCGCCCTACATCGTTCATTCCCGTTCCGGCTTCGGAAAATATCGAATACTTCGGAAAAATCGCCGAGTCGGTTTCGATACCGATATTTCTGCAAGATCAGGGCACCGCACAAGTTCCGCCGGGGATGGCTGTGGAGTGCGCCAAACGCCACGAAAATCTCTGCTACATCAAAGTCGAGACCCCTCCAACCATTCCCAGAATGGGTGAGACACAAAGGCTCGCCAAAGGCACCAGGCTTGCCCTGTTCGGCGGTGCGGGCGGGGCATTCGCCGTCGAAGAGTTCAAGCGCGGTTCGGTAGGCACAATGCCTGGTTCGACCCTTCCCGATATGTTCGTCAGGGTTTGGGATCACTTCCAGGCCGGAGATGAAGACGCTGCGAATACAGAAATGCGACGCCACGCTCCATTGATCGGTATGCTGGCGCAAGGCCAGGGCTTTGCCAACTGGATCTACAAGCACATCATGGTGCGTCGAGGTATCTTTTCAGCAGGATCAGATTTTGCAAGACATCCAGGGCTGAAACCTGATGCTGAACACTTCACTGAAATCGACGCGTTACTCGAGAGTCTAGATTTGGTCGGCAAGTGAGCGTGGGCGAGGTTAGAATCGACTTCTCCGCGATAAAGCATCCAAAGAAGAATTAGTGCCTGAATTAGAACCCGACTCAACGGACTGTCCATCCACTGTTGTAGCCGCGTACCCCTACGCAATCGTAAAGCCACCAAAGCTGTGAACAGATTTGGGGTGGCTACTTAGATGCCAGACGCCTTAACCACTCTTGCGTTTGCCGGAGCTGATCTATCGGGAGCTGAATTGACCGGATTGGCGATCATGTCGCTGATAGTCGGCATTGTGGGAGGAATCGTAGGCATCGCTCTTGGCGTAGTTCGATTGCCCGTTATGACAGCGGTAGGAATCGACCCGCTCATTGCAGCAAGCACGAATCTCTTCGTAAGCGTGCTGGGTTCATTTGCAGGGTCTTGGCCAGCGATTCTTCAACACAGAATAGTCTTTCAGGTAGTACTTATTATCGGTGTTCCTGCGGTAGCCGGCTCATTCGTAGGTGGACTCTACGCCGATCTGGTCTCGCGTACGGTTTTACTCACGCTGGTTGCGTTGTTGTTGGTCTGGTCGTCGACGATGATGATCATGCGTGCGTTGGCTGAACTTCGTGGCACCGTGGAAATCACCGATGATCTTGATCCCTCTGTCGGCCGTGGCGATCTCAATCCAAAAACAGTCACGCGCGAAAGTTTCCTGGGCTTCGGTATCGGTGTCATTGGCGGTGCCGTTGGTCTCGCCCTTGGTGTGCTCAGAATGCCGGCACTTATCCATGTGCTCAAGATGAAACCCTCGCTGGCTGCTGGTACAAATCTTGCGCTGACGATTCTGGTCGGAACCTCTGGATTTACGGGCCATCTTCTACGAGGGCGAGTCGACTGGCTTCTCGTGGGTACTATAGGAGTACCGGCAATGATCGGGATGTTTGCGGGCTCTAGAATGGGTGGAAGCGTCGATCCCACGAAGCTGCGGCTCGCGGTGGGCATCGTGTTGCTGGCGGTATCACCGCTGGTGTTTTTCGATGCTTTTTGGGGCTAATTCGAAAATACGCAAGTGGCGCAACAACCACGTTGGCATCAGTTGGATGCCCGCATCTATGCCGAACGCACCTATAATCCGCTGACTATGACCACGCTCCCCGAACTTCCTGGTGCAACGTTCCGTGCCGCGATGCATGCAGAATCACCACTGCAACTCGTTGGCGTAACCAATCCGTACCACGCCGTGATGGCCAAATCTGCCGGATTCCGCACGCTGTATCTATCGGGGTCAGGTGTCGCCACGGCGTCGTATGGACTTCCTGATTTGGGAATGACGACTCTCGACAATGTTCTGGAGGACGTACGGCGTATCACATCGGCCGTCGATCTGCCGCTACTTGTTGACGCCGACACCGGCTGGGGCGGAGCCTTCATGATCGCGAGAACGATGAAAGAAATGGCGCGCGCTGGCGCAGCCGGGATCCATATCGAAGACCAGGTAGAGGCAAAACGATGCGGCCATCGACCCGGCAAGCAGATCGTTTCATCAGCCGAGATGTGCGACCGCTTGAAAGCTGCCTCCGATGCAAAGTCATACGATGATTTCGTACTGATGGCACGAACAGACGCGATCGCAGGTGAAGGCGTTGAAGCAGGGATCGAACGGTCAATCGCTTACGTCGACGCTGGCGCCGACATGATTTTTGCCGAGGCAGTAACCGATCTTGCAGATTACAGGCGATTTAAAGATGCCTGCAGCGTCCCGATTCTCGCCAATCTGACCGAGTTCGGAAAAACTCCAGGATTCACCACTGAAGAGCTTGCAAGCTCAGAAGTTGATATAGCTCTCTACCCGCTCACGGCGTTTAGGGCGGCAAACAAAGCTGCCGAAAGTGTATTCAAAACCATTCGTCGCGCGGGTACCCAAAAAGGCGTTATCCCCGTTCTACAAACCCGTGATGAACTCTATGAATATCTCGAATATCACAGCTATGAAGACAAACTGGACGAACTTTTCGAATCCGACTCGGGCACACAGTCCTCGATCTAACCCCAGTCAGCACACGCAACAGGAACTATCGATATGACTTCATCGGGCCTTAACGGAATCACAGCAGGATCATCGGGAATCTCCACGGTCGGACAAGAAGGCGTTGGTCTCACGTACCGGGGCTACTCGATCACCGATCTGGCGGCCGATTCGACATTCGAAGAAGTGGCGTATCTCCTCATCTATGGAAAGCTTCCAAGCCAGCAACAGCTCGACGCTTACAAGAAAAAGCTCTCAGGCATGCGAGCACTCCCCGACGCTCTTAAAAACCTCCTCGAAGCGTTGCCAGCGTCAACCCATCCCATGGACGTTCTTCGCACCGGCACATCGCTTCTTGGCACGCTGGAATCAGAAGGCGAGGGCGGACGTACCGCCGTCTCGGTCGGGGATAGACTGACAGCAAGTTTTGGGTCGATGCTGGCCTACTGGTATCGGTTCCATTCCCGCAACGAGCGAATCGAAACCGAGTCCGACGAAGACACCGTGGCGGGCCACTTCCTGAGTCTGATGTCGGGCAAACCTGCCGATCCGCTGAAGCGTGATGCGCTGGATACCACACTAGTCCTTTACGCCGAGCATGAGTTCAACGCCTCGACCTTCGCCGCGCGGGTGATCACATCGACTCTCTCCGACACCTATTCTGCAATCGCTGGAGCAATCGGAGCATTGCGTGGTCCGTTGCACGGAGGAGCGAACGAGGCTGCGATGGAACTGGTGTCATCATTCGATTCTCCGCGAGACGCCGAAAAATCTCTGATGCACATGCTTGCTGCACGACGACTGGTCATGGGATTCGGACACCGTGTCTACAAGAATGGTGACCCGCGCTCACCGATCGTCAAAGAGCTCGCAAAACGGCTTTCTGAGTCCGCCGGAAACATGTCGTATTTTGACATTTCTGAGCGACTTGAAGAAGTGATGATGCGGGAAAAAGGCATGTTCCCGAATCTCGATTTCTATGCCGCCACCGCCTACCACATGTGCGGCATTCCAACCGCTATGTTCACACCGGTATTTGTGATTGCACGGACGTCTGGTTGGATAGCCCACGTGATTGAGCAGCGCGGTGACAACAAGCTCATCCGCCCACTTTCTGACTACACCGGACCCGAACCGAGGGCTTACGTCCTAGTGGCGGAGCGCGGCTAGAAGTGTCAGCATCGTCAGATTTGAACACCGTCGACAGAGTCATAGCCGAGATCGCCGACTATGCGGTCAACTATGAACCAACATCAGAACTCGCACTCGACACGGCTAGACTGTGCCTGATGGACTCGATTGGCTGTGCGCTGCTAGCGATGGACTATCCAGCCTGCACGAAACTGCTCGGTCCTGAGGCTGAAGGAACGAATGTTCCGAACGGCTCACGAGTTCCGGGAACACAGTTCCAACTTGATCCCGCGAAAGCGGCGTTCGACATCGGAGCAGCTATTAGGTGGCTCGATTTCAACGACACCTGGCTCGCCGCCGAGTGGGGTCACCCATCCGACAACTTCGGTGCGATCCTCGCAATAGCCGATCACTTAAGTCGTAAGTCGAGATCAGATTCGGCGCGACAGATCGACGTATCTAATGTCTTAAAATTCTCGATTAAGGCTTATGAGATTCAAGGCGTACTGGCGCTTCAGAATTCTTTTAATCGGGTCGGTATCGACCATGTCTTGCTGGTGAAGATTGCGTCGACCGCAGTCGCTACTGTCATGCTTGGTGGAGACGTGAAGCAGGTCGAGAACGCTGTCTCGAACGCATGGCTCGATGCGACGCTACGTACCTATCGCCATGCGCCCAACACCGGATCTCGCAAGTCGTGGGCGGCGGGTGATGCCCTGGCTCGTGCCGTACGGTTTGGCATGAACGCCATGAAAGGTGAGATGGGCTATCCGTCGGCGCTGACCGCACCCGTATGGGGATTCCAGGACGTGTGGTTCAAGGGCGAGGAAATCACACTGGAACGCAAGCTCGACGCATATGTGATGGAGAACATTCTGTTTAAGGTTTCGTTCCCAGCAGAATTTCACGCCCAGACTGCGGTAGAAGCTGCATTTCAACTCCACGACGAAGTCGCACATCGTCTCGACGACATCGATGAGATTACGATCACATCTCAAGAGTCAGCACTGAGAATTATCGACAAGACCGGTCCACTCACCAATCCTGCCGATCGTGATCACTGCATCCAATACATGACAGCGATTGGACTGCTGAAAGGCGTGCTAACCGCCGACGACTACGAAGACGAATCGGCGGCTGATCCTAGAGTCGACCGACTTCGAGACAAGATGGTTATGAAGCACGACCAGCGGTTTACCGACGAATATCTCGACGCCGACAAACGTTCAATTGCCAATGCAGTGCAGGTGCTATTCATAGACGGCTCCGAGACTGAAAAAGTAACGGTCGAATACCCGGTTGGCCACCGTAGTCGGAGGGAAGAGGCAAAGCCCTTACTTCTCGACAAGTTTCGGGCCAATGCCGGGCGCCAACTAGACGACCAGCGAGTTGAGAAACTCATCGATCTATTCAGCGACCAGGCCGTGCTCGAAGCAATGGCGGTCGACGACCTGATGGACCTTTTGGTGACCGGTTCCGAGTGAAATTGCTCGCAAAATAAAGAACGAACGTCCAGCTCCGTTTACGCTCCCTCCAACCGCTTTCAAGTGCTAATCTTCCCAACTGTTTGCGATTCATGAATCAAGGCACATCAACAAAGCGCCAAGATCAATATGCAGCATCCACCGTAATCGACCTCAAGTACTAAAAGACTCGTTAAAAATGGCTAAAACTACTGGTAGTGAACTTCTCATCCGGGCCCTTCGAGCCGAAGGTGTCGACACCGTGTTCGGCGTCGCAGGCGACCACGTCCTGCACATGCTCGACTCGATGTTCGACGCACCTCTGCGCATGGTCGACTTTCGACACGAATCAGGCTCTGCTCACGCCGCCGACTCGTACTCTAGAATTTTGAACAAAGCTGGCGTGATGATTTCGACAACGCCCGGTCACGCCAACGCACTTCCAGCGCTTGCGAACGCCATGCACTCGGAAGCACCGATCATCAACATTGCTGGCTCAGCAGAATCACCCAACATGGGTCGAGGCGCCATGCAAGAATTCGATCAAGTCGGAGCTGCCGCACCGATTACTAAAGGCGCGTGGAATGTGCCAAGTCCCGAACGCATTCCCGAATTCGTCGCCCGGGCTTTTCGGACCGCCTTAAGCGGTCGGCAGGGTCCGGTTCACCTGACCATCCCCCACGATTTTCAAATGGCAGAAGTCGACGATGCAGATGCAGTTCGATTTGCACCAAACGAATACGGAACTCCGATGAGTGTCCTCGGCGACCCGGCTCAGATCGAACGCGCGATCAACATACTGCACTCTGCTCAGCGACCTGTGATCTTTGCAGGCTCAACAACAGCGGCGACTTCGGCTCCGTCTGAAGTTTTGCGACTCGTCGAGACGATGCGAATTCCATTCTTCTCGGAGGATTCTGCGCGAGCGCTAATCCCAGATTCACACGAGTACTCGATGGGTCTTGGTTACCAGCCTTTAAACCCGACTGTGCAAAACGTCAGAGACGCCGATGTCGTACTGATGTTGGGCAAAAAACTCGACTACACAAACGGCTTCGGCGGTAACCCGCCGTTCTCTGACGACACAAAATTCGTTTTGGTCGATCCTTCACCTGCACAGATTGGCCGAGCTCGTACGGCGGCTGTCGGAATTGTCGGCGATCTTGGCCCGGTCGTCACACAGCTCGCTGATGCCGCCGCGGAGCGAAACTGGGACGAACGTACCGAGTGGGTGAACGTACTTCGTTCGGCATGTGAAAACTGGCACGCCAGTCTTGCCAAGCTTGGCAAGAACGAAGACCCGATGCACCCGATGCACGTGTCGAACACGCTGCAGAAATTTATCGACCACGACACACACGTGACGTTCGACGGCGGCGACTACTGCCACTTCCTCCGGGCTTCAGTCAAGCGTGACCAGCCGTACCGATTCCACAACGTTTCAAGTTTCGGGATGATCGGAGTTGGGCTTCCGTACGCACTTGGAGCGCAGGTTGCGCTGCCCGGCAAGAAGGTCGTGCTGGCGAACGGCGACGGCTCACTCGGATTCAACGGCATGGAGATCGACACGATGGTGCGCCACAATCTGCCGGTGAAGATGTTCGTCGGAAACAACGCTATCTGGGGCATCGACTGGCAGATTCAAAAAGGACTTTACGGTCGGCCGGTATGGACCGACCTGCTGCCGACTCGTTACGACGTTATGGCGCAGGGACTTGGGGCTTATGGTGAGCACGTTACGAAGGCCGAGGACCTAGAAGGCGCGATGAAACGGGCGTTCGATCACAACGGCCCGGCGCTGCTCAACATCGATATCGACAAGATCATCAGTCCGGTCGCCGAAGCTGCTATCAGCCGTAAGACCGGTTCGCACGGGTAGTCAGACCAGAAGACCAGACCAGAAAAGACGTAGAAATGATTCCTGACCAGTACTTCCACGGTGAGAATTCAGTTGAGAAACGAGAGCTTCTTCCGGGAGTGTTCGCTCGTCTAATTTGGGGCGAGAAGATCATGATGGGGACTATCGATATCAATCCCGACACCGAGGTCCCGAAGCATTCGCACCCACACGAGCAGTGCGGCCGGGTGCTGGAGGGCGCCGCCTGGTTCTACGTCGGTGATGACGAGCAACTACTAGTCACTGGCGACCATTACGTCATTCCCGGCGATGTCGAGCACCGAGTCGTCGCGACCGAAAACGGCTGCGTCGTCCTCGACATATGGTCGCCGATTCGCGAGGATTACATCAAAGATGATGTGGGCTTCTTTAAAATGGAGTAGGCGCGTGTAAGGATTGGCAGCCCTGATGATTGGCGTGCCACCCTTCGAGACTACCGGCATGGCATTGTAGTCAGTTACCACGACCGCTCGCGATCTGTTTTATCTCATATACTTGTCGGTCGCCCGATGCTTATTTTCCCGATCACGCACCACACACCCAACGTCGATCAACATGCCGCAATCACCTTCAATCATCTACACTTGGACCGACGAGGCTCCGGCGCTTGCGACGCACGCATTCTTGCGAGCGATCAGGGCATTCGCAGGTACCGCGGTTGTTGATATAGAGACCCGTGATATTTCACTTGCGGCACGAATTCTGGCGCAGTTCCCGGACGTCTTGAATAACGATCAAGTTGTTGACGATGATCTCGCCGATCTGGGTCGGCTGGTCGAGCTTCCCGAAGCCAACATCATCAAGCTCCCCAACATCAGCGCTTCAACACCGCAGATGAAGGAGTGCATCAAAGAGCTGCAGGCGCTCGGCTTCGGTTTACCCGAGTACTCGGACGACCCCGGCACAGACGCCGAGCGAGACGCCCGAGTGCGCTTCGACAAAGCGATGGGCAGCGCGGTGAACCCGGTACTCAGGCAGGGCAACTCAGACCGACGTGCGCCGAAAGCGGTGAAGGACTTCGCACAGGCGAACCCGCCTCGGATGAGTGCATGGCCAGAAGACTCCAAGACCCACGTTTCAACGATGTCCGAAGGCGATTTCTTTCACAACGAAAAGTCGGTGACCGTCGAAGCTGACACGATCGCCCGCATCGAGCACGTGGCTTCGAGCGGAACCGTAACAGTGCTTATGGAAACTCTGCCGCTGTTGGCGGACGAGGTGCTCGATGCCACGTTCATGAGCAAGCGAGCTCTTGTTGATTTTTACCGTGAGCAGGTTCAGGACGCTAAAGAGAAGGACGTTCTCTACTCGCTTCACCTGAAGGCGACGATGATGAAGGTTTCCGACCCGATCATCTTCGGTCACGGCGTGCGCACCTATTTCACGAATCTTTTCGCAAACCACGAACCCGAGATCAACGAACTAGGCGCAAACCCAAACAACGGACTTGGCAATGTGCTCACGAAGCTCGAGGGCCTGATGCGGGATCCCGACGGAACGATCGTTTCCGATATCGAACGCGACTACGCTAACGGTCCCGGCATTGCAATGGTCGATTCCGGTAAGGGCATTAACAATCTGCACGTACCTAGCGATGTCATCATCGATGCGTCAATGCCACCGATGATTCGGGATTCAGGCCGCATGTGGAACGCCGCCGGTGATCTTCAAGACGTGAAGGCGGTAATCCCCGACTCGACTTACGCCGGGATTTACGCTGCGATCGTCATCGACTGTCAGAAGAACGGCCAACTAGATCCGGCGATCATGGGCACGGTTCCGAACGTGGGTCTAATGGCTCAGGCGGCCGAGGAATACGGTTCGCACAACAAGACCTTCGAGGTCGAGAGCGCAGGCGTAATGAGCATCGTAGACGCCGACGGCAACACGTTGATTGAACACCATGTCGCGCAGGGTGACATCTGGCGTGCGTGCCAGACCAAAGACGTCCCGATCCGCGATTGGGTGCAGCTTGCTGTACGTCGTGCCCGTGCCACGAGCGTCCCTGCGATTTTCTGGCTCGATAGCTCTCGCGCCCATGACGCTGAGCTTATTCGTAAGGTCGAGGTGTACATCGCTGAAGAAGATACCGACGGTCTCGACATCCGAATAATGTCGCCGGTCAACGCAATTGAACTGTCACTTGAGCGGATTCGAAAGGGCGAAGACACGATCTCTGTTACTGGAAACGTGCTCCGAGACTATCTCACCGACCTCTTCCCAATTCTTGAGATTGGTACGAGCGCCCGTATGCTCTCCATCGTCCCACTTCTCAATGGAGGCGGTCTTTTCGAGACTGGTGCTGGTGGATCGGCGCCCAAGCACGTACAGCAGTTCGTTGAAGAAGGTCATCTGCGTTGGGACTCACTTGGTGAGTACATGGCTCTGAGCGCATCGCTCGAGCACCTGAGCGAACAGTTCGATAATCCGGGAGCCAAGATACTCGCAGATGCCCTGGACGTCGCCACAGGACGTTATCTGGAAAACGACCGGGTACCGTCTCGGAGAGTTAAGGAAATCGACAACCGTGGTAGCACTTTTTATCTTACGTACTACTGGGCACAAGCTCTTGCCGAGCAGGACGCAGACGCCGAACTTGCTAAGCGGTTCAACGTGGTGGCTTCGGCACTGACCGAGAACGAAGACAAGATTCTCGCAGAGCTCGATGCTGCTCAGGGCTCCGCTCAAGAAATGGGCGGGTACTACAAGCCGGATACCGATCTTCTGACGTCTTCGATGTGTCCAAGTGAAACCCTGAATCGGATCATCGACGCTGTCTAGTTAGCGTTCGTTCGACTCCGGTCTTCCGTGACTATGGGCGTTTGAACTCAAATATTGCTGGGCAGTGTGCTCATTTAGTGGTACGAAAGTTACGGCAACGGCAAGCTCTACAAGTGTCAAATAGGTTACGGATTACTCGATCCTCGAGGCCGAGAGCATGGATGCCGCCGTAGCAATGCTTCAGGGCCACCCGCATCTGGATTGGGCCACCGGTTGCGAGATAGAAGTTCACGAAGCAATGCCAGTACCTGGGATGTAGTTCCGCACTGTTCGGGGTGGAATCACCCCAATCTTGATCACAATAAAAAGGGACCGAGCATTACGCTCGGTCCCTTTTCGTCATTGCTAACTCTTAAATTATCTCTTCGTCTCTGCGAACGCCTCGCCGATCTGTTCGAGGGCTGCTTTGAAAGCAACAGCTGCATCCATGTCGACATGCTGTTTGACCTGCGAGCCGAGCTTGCAAGCTTCCCAAACCTTGGTGTGAAGTTCAGGGTGAGCAGCGAGATGCTCGGGCTTGAAGTAGTCGGTCCAGATGATCACGATGTCGTTTTTGGCCTTGGTGGCGTGTTCTTCTTTGACCGCAACGTATCGGTTGAACGAGTTGTGGTCGTCAACGCTGGACGGAGCACCCATTTCGAGGATCAGCTCGGTCATGCGGATAACGGTCTGTGCGGCCTGAATGGCGTCACGGGGGTCGTAAATACCGCAGGGGATGTCACAATGGGCGTAGGCGATTCCGACGGGGAGCACCCGGTCGGCAATTCGTGAAATTGTTCGGAACATGAATTTTCTCCTCGAAAAAGGCATTTGTATGCATGCAGCTCTGGCGGAAAATACGGGCTGCTACTGGTTGTGCCAAACCTTCCGCTGTCGATTAGCCCGACAAATCTACCACGTAAAAACATATTGTTCAGTTGAAATCCACGATTAACGTACTAATTGAGTTGCTGTCGGCGCAGCTCATCCGCGTAATCGGCCGAAGCATGGAGCCCGCGATAAGCGAGGGATCTTGGGTGCTTGTGTTTCGTGCAGGCTTTAGGCGACGCGAACCGAAGCGATTTGACGTCGTGCGGCTGGAAGA
>JAPYUK010000007.1:11288-49696 GCA_029936155.1 Dehalococcoidia bacterium
TGGACTCAAGGGATAGCCGCAAGTTTGGACCTGTGAAACGAACGAGCTTCAGAGGACGAGTGCGGAGTTAACCACCATCCAGAATCATCTTGACTCCCCGCGTCAGATTCTCAATAACCGGAAGCTGGAAATTCGAATTGGGATTTCGTGATGAGTCAACCTCGTTGGCGATCACGACGATCACTGTGCCATCTTTTGAGCCAGCGTCGGGCCAGTAAACGAACTGCGCCGAGAATGGGTATATGAAGCCGAACTGGCCGATAACTCTTTGATCATTTTCGGTCCACGTAAATACACCCGCCCCCGACTCAATTCGAGACGACCCAGAAGCCTGCGCTGGATGATCGGCAACCCGGAGTATCTCTTCTCGGACACCTTCGAAATCATCCAACTGAAAGATCACCTGAACCAGCTTGATCACATCTGCCGGGGTTGAGACGAGAGCACCCGAAGCCCACTCGGCGCTAACAACCGAGTGCGTTGGAACTTGCGGTACGTGGCCGTCGACAACGGTTGGCGCGTCCGACGACAGTCCGGCGTACTCGTAACCAAGTGGCGTGCTGCCGGAGTCGAGCGTAGTTCCGGCGAGGTAGGTATTTGTCATTCCGAGCGGATCAAAGAAACGCTTTTGAAATTCTCCATGGAGCGAATTGCCAGTGACCATTTCGATGATCCGACCGAGGATCAGAAAATTCGTTTTCGAATAACCGTACTGTGACCCGGGATCGAAGAACGAACCCTCGGCTGCCGCAACCGCAATCACCTCATCGTGATCTTGCGTAACCGCTGGTTCCTGCTCATACAAAACATCGAGGAACTCCGCGGTATAGAACACGGGAACACCGCTGGTGTGCTCTAGCAGGTTTCTGATCGTTATATTTTTGGAATTTTCGATTTCCGGGAACCATTTTTCGATGTCGGCTTCGAGATTCAGTAGTTCCTCTAGATCGAGTTGGATTACAGTGGCTGCAACGAGTACGTGGGTAATATCGCCCACAAACATCGGCTTGTCGGGCCACACCGCCACGTCCGGTGATCGGTTGGGGTCAATTGAGCGTTTACTCAAGCCGCTGGCGAGATCGTATTGACCATATGTTGGCGAGTAGACCGACATTGTCGCACCCGTTATCCGCTCATCTTCTCGCCATTCGTTGAATGCATTCTGCAGGTTAATGCGAGTCGCATTGACCTCTTCGGTCGTTGCTCGTTTGGCGGCATCGTCCGACGAGCACCCGGAAAGTGTGATGACGAACAGGATCCACATCGGCAGGACTAGCAATTGTGATGCATTGGTCATTGTCTGGATATGGAAACTGAATCGGCGATCCATGTTGCCGAAACTTTATATCGTTCGGCAGCGCCGAAACGGGTTGTGGTTAACCCTTGGCGAGAATATTTGCGGCAGTGATCGCTGAGTATGTGATGATCAAATCGGCGCCCGCTCGTTTGATAGAAGTAAGCACTTCCATCATCGCGCGATCCTGATCCAGCCATCCTGCCTGACCGGACGCAGCGACCATCGAGTACTCTCCGCTCACGTTGTAGGCGGCGAGCGGCGTGTCGAAGCGCATCGAGGCTTCCTTGATCACGTCGAGATATGCGAGTGCTGGCTTCACCATGATGATGTCGGCACCCTCATCGAGATCGGCCTCTATCTCTCGCATCGCCTCTCGTGCTTGAGTGGGCGCCATCTGGTAGGTGCGGCGATCGCCGAACTGCGGTGCAGAATCGACGGCAATGCGGAATGGACCATAGAAGGCCGATGCGTACTTCGCCGAGTAGCCCATCACCGGCGTGTTGGAGTATCCGGCGTCGTTCAGACCTTCACGAATCGCAGCCACCTGGCCGTCCATCATCGCTGAAGGCGCGACCATGTCGGCACCGGCCTTGGCGTGCGATATCGCAGCGTCAGCGAGCAGGGGCAGCGTTCCGTCGTTATCGACATCATTGCCTCTTACGATTCCGCAGTGGCCATGATCGGTGTATTCACACAAGCAGACATCTGTAATCACATATGTGTCCGGCGATGCTATTTTGATTGCCGAAACGGCCTGCTGCACTGCCTCGTCTGGAGAGCTTGCGGCTGAACCTGTGGCATCTTTTTTATCAGGGATTCCGAACAGCAGAACTGACTTCACGCCCGATTCCATCGCCCGTTGCGCTTCTTCAACTGCAATATCTACCGATATTTGGTCGATCCCGGGCATCGGCTCGATCGGAGTGCGAACTCCAGCGCCGTTCACCACAAACATTGGATAGATGAACTCCGAAGCCGAAAGTCGGTTTTCGTTGAGCATGTCGCGCAGCGTTTCGTTGAGGCGGAGTCGTCGTAGGTGAGAGTACTGGTCGATGTTCATATGACTATTATCGCTATTCTGCGTCAGCGGTGACGTGCGCCATGATCGCCTTGACGATACCGGCTATCGATTGCTCTTCGGACTGAATATCGATATTCACACCCAGCTCTGCCGCAGTATCACCGGTAATTGGACCGATAATGGCTGTCTTGCTGGTGTTGATGAGATCCGGGCTGCCACCAAGTAGATCCACCAGATTTCTGACCGTCGATGATGAAGTGAATGTCGTGAAATCGATGCCTTCTTCGTAGGCTGCCCGGGCGAGTTCGCCGGTGTCGTTAGGCGATTCGGTTGAGTAGGCGATCACTTCGTCCACGTTTGAACCAAGTTCTTTCAAGCCGTTCGTTAGTGTTTCTCTTCCGATTTCGGATCGAGGAAACAGTACGCTGGACGGCGTGTTGCCTTCGGCCTTCAGCAGATCGACCATTGCGCTTGCGAGATACTGATCGGGCATGGCGTCGGGCGTGATGCCGATTTCAGCGAGTGCCCTCGCGATAGAGGGTCCGCTCACACCGAATTTGAGATGAGCGAGCACCCGTGAATCGACCCCGATCGCCTTCATACGATCAGCGATTCCGCGCACAGCGTTCGAGCTTGTGAGCATTATCCAATCGTATTTTGTGAGGTTCCGAAGTGCGTTGTCGAGCGGTTCTGGATCGCGCACGGGAACGATTTCTATAGTCGGATATTCGAGAACCTCTGCACCAAGGTCTTCGAGCTGTTTTACCAACTTGCTCGCCTGAGATCGTGCACGGGTGACGAGAATTCTCTTACCGAATAGAGGGCGGTTGTCGAACCACGCCATGGCTTCTCGCAGACCAGCTACTTCACCGATCACGAGTGCCACAGGCGCACCGATTCCACCTTCAACGCCGCGCGCTACGATCTCGCTGATCGGTCCCGTCACAACACGCTGTTTGGTGGTCGTTCCCCACTGCACAAGGGCGGCAGGGCGTTCACCCGAAACACCGCGGGAAGTCAGGGCGGCGATGATGTCGTTCATCCCTTTCCAGCCCATCACAAATACGAGCGTGCCAGATAGACCAGCCAGAGCATCCCAGTTGATCGTGGAATCAGGCTTGTTGGGATCTTCACTCCCGGTAACGATCGTGAGTGATGTCGACATCCCGCGCTGTGTGACCGGAATACCGGCGTATGCGGGGGCAGCAATAGTGGATGAAATTCCGGGAACTACTTCCCACGGGACACCTGCAGCAGCAAGGTTGAGCGCTTCTTCACCACCTCGACCAAACACGAACGGATCGCCTCCTTTTAAACGGCACACATTCAAGCCTCGTAGGCCCAGTTCGACAAGTAGTTCGTTGATCTCGGTCTGGGTCATCCGGTGGTCATCACGGCCCTTGCCTGCGTCGTACAACTCGGCATCCAGACGTGCTTCAGCGAGAAGCTGCGGTGGTGCGAGACGATCAAACACAACTGCATCAGCTGTGCGAAGTGATTCGAGTCCTTTGACGGTGATCAGACCGGGATCACCCGGCCCGGCTCCTACAAGGAACACCTTGCCGAGAGCGTCTGATGTTGGTGATGACTGTGGCGTCTGATTTGGCATCGACTAATCAACGTCCCCTGCTACTAGCTGTCTTGCTCCGCGCTCCACAAACAGCTGGCCGATTCGTCGTCCGATCTCGGCGGCGTTGGAAGCGTCGCCTGAGAGATATTCACGAATGACGGTGATGCCATCAGGCGTTGAGGCGAACGCTGAAAACGTGATCTTTCCTTCCCTGTTTTTGGCGTGTGCCGATACCGAAGCTGAGCACCCACCACCGATCTCGTCCAAAAATGCGCGCTCTGCTGTTACTTCAAGTCGCGTTTGTTCATGGTCGATTTTTCCAGCCAGCGAAATAGTCGCGATGTCATCCGTTCTGGTCTCAAGTGCAAGTGCGCCCTGGCCGACTGCGGATACGAAACTGGAGCAGGATAGATGCTGCGTGATTCGATTTTCGAGACCGAGTCGATTCAACCCGGCTGCTGCTAGAACTACTGCGTCAGGGCCATCGGCTTCATCGAGCTTGCCAAGACGGGTAGGCACGTTGCCACGAAGCGGCTCGACGACGAGATCGGGTCGCAGACTTTTGATAAGAGCTTTACGACGCGCACTTCCCGTGCCAACCCGTGATCCCGCTGGAATCTTTTCCAGCGTTTCACCACTACGGCTTACGAATGCATCTCGTGGATCTTCTCGATTCGGCACAGCGGCGAGTGCAAACTCCGGTGGGAGCGACGAGGGCATGTCTTTCAAACTGTGAACAGCTATGTCGACTCGACCGTCCCGCAATGCTTCTTCCAGCTCTCTGACGAAAACCGCTACGCCTAGAGTGGCCAGATTCTGACATTTGTCCCTGTCGCCGATGGTTTTTATCACTACGAGTTCGAACGCCACACCGGGGTTGGACGATTTAAGAGCGTCGACTACGTGTCCGGTCTGGGTAAGGGCGAGTTCGCTTCCGCGGGTGCCGACCTTAACCACAGAACTTGGGGTTGTGTCATTAGTGCTAGTCATTGCTGATTGTCGGTTCTGAAATTAATGTGACAGCTACTAGGCTTTGCTTGTCGCGTCGTGCTGTTCGAGTGCCGAAACCAGTATCGATCGAGCTTTGTCGGTGTCACCGCCTTCGAAGATCTCCAGCACCTGATCGGTGATCGATTCCGCCCACTCGTTTGGAGTGACCTTGAGATCACGCGCTCGCTGTTCGACACGTACATCGGCCAACATCGGACCCATGTCTGCCCACCGCAAGCACTGACAGTTCTTCTCGTCGCTCATTCGCTCGCGAAGTCGACGTGCCAGCGCAGGGCTGGAACCAGCGGTCGATACCGCAACGGTGACTTCATTTCGCTGAATCAGCGAGGGAGCGATCCATGTGCAAAGCGGTGTGACGTCCATGACGTTGAGCAGAATACTCCGCTCGGTAGCCTCTTTGGAGATCGCCTCGTTAGTGTCCATCGAAGATGTGTCGGCTACGATCACGATCCAGGCTCCAGCTAGGTCACCAGCCTGATACGTGCGCTTCGTCCACTCGATCTCGCCTGCATCTGCCTTCGCTCGAAGTGCTGGTGAAATTTCATATTCAGGACTGAAAAGCTTTACGTTTGCCCCGCATTCGAGCAGGTAGTTCACTTTTCGTTGGCCTTCGTGGGCATCTCCGCCAAAGACGATTCCGAGGCGTTCTTGCACATCGAGGTACATACCGTAATAGCGCGGCACAGTGGTCTCCAGTTCTAGGTTTGCCGGTCAAATGGGTGGATGACCCGGCGAGTAGGGTAGTAGCTGAGAAGCAGTCGCTCTTTGTGACGCCACTCGGTGTAAAGATTCTCATAGATTTTAGAACTTGTTGGATCAGGCTCGTATTTTGTGTGTTCAGTTGTTCGGATCGCGGCGTACTCGGCGAGTGATGGCCCGTCCGAAACACTTGCAGCTACCTGTGAGAGCGTGCCGATCAAAGCTGGCCCCCGAAAGCTGTTGAGGCGTTCGATGTTGTAACGAATTGCGAACGCAAAGTTGATCATCATGGAGAAGTTTGACCGTTGGTCAGCTACCACGTGAATCCGACCTCCCTTCCGATGTTGCCAGGCCGACCGGATGCAGTGACCCGGTACCAATATCCGCGACCACATACTTGGCTGCGAGATTTCCACTTCGGACTGCTGATTCCATAGTCGATGGCCAACCGGTGTCGGTCCAATCACCAGCAAGGTAGAAGCCGGGCAGCGGAGATCGCTGCGACAGTCGAATTCGCTGTGACCCCGGTGCGACCCTGAAAGTAGCTTCGAGCATCTTCACGATGGTGAACTTTTTGATAACTGCGGATTCGGCCGTAGGGAATGCTTTTTCCATTTCAACCGTGAATATATCGCGCAGCTCTTGTTTCGAGCGATCCTGCCACTGCCAAGCGCCGCTTAACGAGATGACAATGTGCTGCCCAGATTCTGATGACTGGTTGTTGTGCGGTTTCAGATCGGTGTCGTTGAAGACCCACTGCAGAGGACTATCGAGAACCGCTACAAACTTCTCGCTAAGGACAGGACGGTCGTACCAGATATGAATAGCTACTATCGGAGCCGTTTTAACGCTTTCGGCAGGCGTGAAGAAGTCGTTCGGCCCGTCAGAGTCACTGATAATCAACTTGGTCATCGCCTGAGCAGGAACAGCAGAAACAACCGCTTCACCCTCGATCAATTCGTCGCCGACAGTACTTACACCCTTGATTCCACCCCCTGCAATGTGAAGCGAATCGACATCGACGCCTGTACGAATCTCGCCACCATGTAATTCGATAAATCGTCGGGCGTTCTCGCCGATAAGTGTCGACAGACCGGCCAGCGGAATACCCATCGCCGGGTTTTGAGCCGACCCAAGCAGTGCGATCTTGAACAGTTGGATACCGGTGTAAGCGCTCACGGCAGTGATGTCGTCATTGAGCGAAGGGAGGATGATCAGATTCCAGAAGTTGCGAATCGTCTCGTTGTTCTGCGAGTGGCCACGCAGCCAGTCATCGAAAGAAATCTGATCGTGTGAAGGGATCGGACCCGAATCGAGTCGAGCCAGCTTGATAAGAAGAAGAGCCCACAGAATTCTGAGTTTGCCACCCAGACTGACATGCCGGTACCCGAGAAGCGCTGAAAGATTGGAAAGTAACCCGGGCAGTCGGCGTGCCTTTAGCCAGCCGATTTTCTGGCCCTTGAGCACCGGAAATCCGATCCGCTCGTCGAGCCTGATCTGGTCTGAGGCTCCAATATCAGCGATATATTTCTGTAACTCATCACAGGCACCGACAAAAACGTGCTGGCCGTTGTCGATCTCCTCACCGGAGTCGGAATCAGTAAACGAGTACGCCCTGCCACCCAAGAACGGACGCTTCTCCAGCACGATCGGTTTCAGGCCAAGCTGAATCAGCCGCACAGCCGTGGCGAGCCCGGCGATACCGCCGCCAATTATGACTACGGTTCGAGTCGGCATGGGCTAGACGAACCTGATCCCGCGGCTGCGAAGCCAGATCACCGATAGCAACTTGAACTTTTGAAACTTCGATAGGCTGGCGCGGTTGTTTAACGTGTCGTATCCGAGCTTCTCGATTTGATCGAGAAGTATCTCGTAGACATGGGTCATTGTTTCCGGACACTGGCGTGATTGCTTGTCCAGTAGCGGAAATAATCGCACCCCAGATGCCAAGTAATTTCGAGCTCGCCCGACCTGAAACTTCATAAACAAAACAAACTCTGAGGTGATTCGCTTGTTCCGAAGATCATAGAGCGTGATTCCGTATTCTGCGAGTTCATTAGCAGGCAGGTAAACCCGCCCAATTTCCAGATCCTCAGTGATGTCTCGGAGAATATTGGTTAGCTGTAGCGCTATGCCAAGATCAATCGCATATTCGACAGCTCGTTCATCTTCGTATCCAAACACTTCGATCAGCGCGAGTCCGGTAGCACTGGCAACAAGCTTGCAATACTCGACAAGATCATCGAACGTCTCGTATGTAACATCGTCGAAATCCCGACGACAGCCTTCGACAACATCCAGAAGATGCTGCTGGTCGATTGGATATTTGTGGAGGGTGTCGCCAAGCGCGAGCCACATTGCTGGCGTGGCTTCCTTTACAACTGGGACTTCACCATTACCAGAATCATGAACATTGCCCGCGTAAGCGGCTGCCAAATGAGTTTCTAGTGAGTCGAGTGCTGCGCCGGTCTGGTCGCCGTATCCGCCTTCATCTACTACGTCGTCGGCAAGCCGGCAAAATGCGTACCCGGCGTACACAGCGTTGCGCTTTTCGGGCGGGAGAGTGATGAAGGCGTAGTAGAAATTCGACGATGCGGCCCTGGTTGCATTGGCCACGACCTTGTAGGCCTCAGTGATCTGCTGAGGAGTGGGAGTAGATTTCACTTCTGCTGGATTATTCGACTCTGGTGGCATCTCAGTCAGTATGCCTTGCTACCGACTTGAAGGCACTAGCTGGAATGAGGCTCAGACCGAGTTTAGATCGCAGCCACGTCGAAGCGAGAATCTTCATCTTGCCGAACTTCGAGATAACCGGGCGTGAACCGAGCACGTCGTAATCCTGCCGTTCAATGGCTTGCAGTATCGAAAGTCCACCACGAGTAAACAGGGCGAAGTCGGCTCTCAGTGATTTATCGAGGTGTTTCGCCAGTGGATAGCCATCAACGAACAGCTGTCTGGCGCGATCGACCTCGAACTGCATGAGGGAAGCGAACTGTTCGTTCATCCTACCTTCGATGATCTGTTGCTCAGGTACACCAAATCGGTCCAGATCTTCGCGTGGAATGTAGATACGCCCAATGTCAGCATCACGGCGAACATCCTGCCAGAAATTCGCAAGCTGGAGCCCAGTGCAGGTGTGGTTCGACAGAGCACGTAGCTCTGGATTCCGCACGCCACCGAGATAGAGCACGAGGTGTCCGACAGGATTCGCTGAGTACGTGCAGTACTCAAGTACGTCATCAAATGATTCGTGCCAAGTGATGTCCTGATCCCGCCGACTCGCTTCGATGAGCCGCTTGAACGGATCAGCAGGAATATCGAAAATCCGAATCGTCTCCGCCAGCGCTACGAAGTACGGATGTGTTGGTCCTTGGGCAGCGTTTTCACCGGGATTCGAGCCGGTCGAAACGTAGCAAGAATCCAGTTCCCGTTCCCACATATCCAACAGCGCAATCCTGTCGCCATCGGCTTCGTCACCAAGATCGTCTACTCCCCGCGAAAAGGCATAAATCGAGTAAAAGTGAGGGCGCAGATGTGCGGGCAGTAGCCGAGAGCCGACAGCGAAATTTTCGTAATGGGTTTTAGCCAGCTCTTCACATGCAGCGAAGGTGGCGGAGAGGTAGTTGGGCGAGTCGGCGCCGACTTCCATGTTCGGAACCGTAAGCTCAACAGCCGATGTAGCTGACTGAGTCATGGGCGCAGTATGCAGCATCGTATCAATGCTGTTCGTTGGTCCGTTAGTTTGGCGGGCGAACTAGAGCCCCGTCACCTGTACGGCGACCTGGCGAGGCTTCGGCTCGTCGAGTTCGACAAGCATCACACGCTGGAATTCACCGAGCAGCGGGTTGCCATCGATGACTGGCACGATCTCCGAGGTACCGAGGATCATGTGCTGACAGTGGGCGTGGCCGTTCGGGCATTCGTTGGGTCGCATGCTGACTGTGCGGAGTTCGAAATCGTTGTGACCGTAGTACGCGTCTTTAGGAGCGCAACGTTCGAGAAAGTGCTCCATGTCCTGAACTAGGAGAGGTTCGTTCTCATTGATCATTACAGAGAACGTTGTGTGGGTGCTGTAAATGGATACCTGGCCGTTTTGCACGCCAGATTCCGCAACCAACTGTCGTACTGTATCGGTGAAGTCGATGATCTCAGGAGCATCGGTTGATTCGACTTCGACTATCTTGCTAAACACTTTGTATTCGGTGCCGGTAGCAAGACCACCGGGTGAGGCACCGTTCAACACGCTAATTCGGCCGGCTTCAACAGCCGACATCTTACGTGTCTTGTCCGAAAGCAAACTTATTCCCCCTGAGGCACAGAGCGTAGCGGAGACAACATATCAGTAGCCCCGCCGACGATACGCGCTCTAACGCCGTCGATTTCTAGATTAATCCAGATTTTCGGCGACTTCGGTCACGCCGCTAATCATCTTACTTCAACAAACGCGTTTGAGCATCTGTTATTTTCATGGCAACCCCCGGGTCGAGCACTCAAGCATCGCCTGAACGCATGACCTAATATCAGCCAGCGCAGTGTAACGATATAGCGGAGTCGATCAGACACATATCAGTTGTAATTTGGTCCAATATCTCTAATCAGCATGACTGAGGGTCGGGCAGGGCATTTCAGAAGGCGCGAGATTCTCAAGCTACGAGTTTCGTTCACCAATCGACATTGGCGTAATGGCATCCATGAATGCCGTCATAAATATCCTCAAAGCCGTGCTCGCAGCAGTTGATGATCTACGGAGTTTTATTAGAGCTGGAAGATCTCGTGGAGCCTTCGATACGTGTTTTATGTAGGCAGATACCCCACGCTCGTACGGACCTGAGCCGATCCTGTCGCCAATGGTTGGGACGTTGAAATCGCGGTCGTCGAGCACGCTCTTCACTACGATCCACGGCACACGGGCATCGTTTGCGACTGTTGCGATACTGTGGGCTTCGGTGTCTACAGCATTGGAATTTATCGCCTCGCCGAGCCACTGCTTGGCACCGGCGGTGGTTGTGGATTTCGAGATCGTAACGATAGTCCCGTGGTGATAATCGAGTCCCGAGACTTCCACCGCAGTTCGAGCTGCGAGCAACAGCGATCTGTCAGGCCCAAGCGAGTTGATGTCATCGACTATCGACCATTCGAACGGTGCCCCGGGGAGCCCTGCAACTCGAGCAGCAATAACGATGTCACCGGAGCGCTCGAGATCCCTTGTAGCGCTACAAAACCCGAAGGCGATTATAGCGTCGGGTGCGAACTTCTCGATCGCCCATTTTGCAGCGCGAGTTGCACGTTCTGATCCTGAGCCGCTGAGCACTACTACGGGCAGTGCACCGGCAGATCCAGAAATGAAAAAGGGTCGATACGCCAGAAAATCCTCTGGTGCGTCGACCTCTGTGTAGTCGCCGGAGCGAAGAATTCCATCGGCTTCACGGTGGAGTGATCCCAGTGCGACGATCATGTGAGTTGTGAACCGTGCATGAATACCTGTGAGTGGCGATAGTCGTCCATTGATTCAAGGCCGAGTGATCAGTTGATTACGACTCTCGCACCAGCAAGAATTCTCCAAACTCGGTAAATTCCTTGCCGGTGGATCCTGAAAGTTCGAGCGACTCTATCATCCGCTCACATTCTACCCAGCGCTGTTCGGCCATCGATTGGCAGTAGTCTTGGGTTCCGAGGCTCTCCATAACTTCGAGTACGACATGAATGTCTTCATCGTCGAGATCGCCTTCTATGCGGAAAATATCCTGAATACGCTCTGCACTTGCCCCGGTCGACGTGCTGAGTGCATGGACGGCGGGAAGGGCCTTCTTTTTGCGCTTGATATCGGCGCCAACAGGTTTCCCCGTTTCTTCACCACCCCAGATGCCAAGCACGTCATCGCGGATCTGGAAGATTCGACCCAGCTCGTACCCCATTGACTTTAGAGCTTTCGCCTTATTGCGATCAGGTCCCGATCGTGGAGCAACCAGCCCTCCCAGATAGATAGAAGCCTCGATGAGCGCTCCGGTTTTTCGCTCGATCATGTCGAGATACTGGTCGACTGTTACCGACGCTTCTGTTTCGAACGAAATGTCGAGGTATTGACCTTCCATCATCTTCAGATAGTGGTTCGTAAGCTCCGATTCAGCTTCAAGCGCAACCGACTCTTCGACGCCAACAGAGCGCAGTTTCCATGCTGCTGCATCGGCGATCTTTAGCATGGCGTTTCCAGATACGATCGCCGCAGACTCGCCCCAGATAGCCCACACGGTGGGACGGTGATGGCGTACGCGATCCATGTCTTCGAGATCGTCGTGGATCAGCGAGAAGTTATGGACGTACTCAAGTGCAACCGCAATGGGGGTCGCACGCTCAAGATCGCCGCCAACAGCGTCGGCTGCGAGCATCGCAAGAGTAGGGCGCATCCGCTTGCCGCCCATGGAGTTTGAGTCCGACCCGTCTATCTCCTGCCAGCCCATGTAGTAGCGGTGGATGTCGTAAATGTCGGGTTTCAATCCGGCTAATTCAGCGCGCAGAGCTTCATCGATTCTTCGCTGATAGCGAGAAAAGAAAGCTGGAAGCGATGGCCCCGTTTTTACGCTCTCGGGACTCGCTTGCGCTGAATTAGATGATGGTGAACTCAAGAAGCGTGATTCAGGTGACTAAATTAACCGAAGAACAAAGGGTATCGCGTCGCCAGCTACGCCGGGCGAACATTTTTTATGGATTCTCAAGCTCGACACGAGATATCGAATAGGAACCTTCGGCTGTTAAACCGCCGAGATCTCGAGCTAATGAGCCTTCTTCGACTCTAGCTTCGGGATAGTGATGGTTAGTACGCGTCTTTGAAAATCGACTCGGCATTCTCGTAGTCGACGGTCTCGGGAAGCCGTAGCACCCTGTAGTACGAACCAGCTCGTCGCTCGCGGAGGAGGAATCCATCTGAATCCTCTGCCGAGCCCCAGCCGGTCGAACTTGTTGACTCGGCCTTGATTGTCAGTACGTTGTCGTCAACCGAAACGTCGATCTCATCCTTGGGCACTCCAGGCACCGATACCGTGACGACGAGGGAATCTCCTGACTGAACGACGTCTAGTGGGGTGCTCCATGCCTCAGGCTCGGTGCTCTTCACGCCACGGGTTCCGAGAAATTTGCTGAACAGATCATCGAAGTCCCTAATGCTCCCGAACTGTTGCCACTTTTCAATTGCCATTTTGAGTTTCCTTTTTGCAAATACCGGCTTGCCGTTTGTTGGCGCGTCGGCTGCGGTTTATTAATTTTTTGCTAAAACTTGCACGGCGTGAGTATAGAAATCTCATAAGTAACGTATCAAATCATATAGCGTTCAACAGATAAGGTGTGCTAATATTCATCAATATTGAACTGATACAGCTCCCATCGGCATCCAATAACTACAAACCAACCTATGGCACAGAACTACTACGAAATACTCGGAATCAACAAAAGTGCTTCCGATAAAGACATCAAATCGGCTTACCGGAGGATGGCGAGAAAGCTACATCCCGACGTAAATCCAAATGATGAGCGCGCCCAGGAACAGTTCAAAAAAATCAACGAGGCGTACGAGATCGTGGGCGATCCGGCACGTCGCAAGGATTACGACCAGTTCGGTGAAAACTGGAAGCACGCCGACCAGATGCGCAACATGAGCGGTGGGCGCCCGGGTGATTCGACCGGTGGTATGGGCTTTAATTTAGGCGATCTTTTCGGTGGCATGGGTGGAGCGCAGGGTGGTCGAGGCGGCCAGGCGCACAGTAACTTCGGCGACATGTTTGGCGGTATGGGCGGCCAGGAGCAGCAAAGGCAACAGCAGCAGAGTCCGGTGCTCCACAAAGGAACACTCGATGTCTCACTAGAAGAGGTCTACACCGGAGCGAAACGGCGCATTTCGATAGGTTCAAGCTCGACAGGACAACGAAATCTTGAGGTCGAGATTCCCAAGGGAGTCCCCGACGGTCGCAACATCAAGTTACGCCCAGACCGCAAAACCGAGGTGACCCTGACCGTAAAGGTGCGTGCCGACAAGCGGTTTACTCGCGAAGGCGCAAATCTGCGAGCGGAGATAACGGTGCCGTTGTTTGATGCGATGCTCGGCGGTGAGGCGGAAGTGCCGACCATGACCGGGCGAATCGCTCTTCACATTCCTGCGGGGACACAGAACGGTCGTTCATTCAAGATCAAGGGCAAAGGACTGCCAAAATCAAAATCAGGTGATCACGGCGACTTGTTTGCAACTGTGAAGGTGCGGTTGCCCGAAAATCTCTCAGAAGAAGAGCAACAGCTTTACTCACAGCTACGCGACATCCGTGGAGTCTCGGCTGAGCCTGACCTGCGATCGACGGTTGATTCTGAGCAAAGCACCGCTAGCTCAAACACCGGCGACGATAATGGAGGAGATAGCTCATGACAATGGGTCACAACGATCCGGTCTTTGCTATCGGAATCGTTGCTCAGATGTGTGGCGTTCACCAGCAGACCCTCCGCAACTACGAACGGTGGGAGCTGGTGATTCCGCAGCGATCAAGCGGTGGAACGAGACTCTACTCGAACCGTGATGTCGAGTTGATACAGCAGATATTGAGATGGAAAGACGAGTTCGGTCTGAATCTTGCCGGCATCGAAGTAATGTCGAAGCTTTTGAATCGAATCAATAGATTAGAAGCGCATGTAGAGGACCTGACGGTCGAAATAGTCAGGTTACGAGAAGGTAACACTCAGACGAGATTACCGGGTTAATAACTCTCCAGCTCGATCCCGTTTTCGGGACGGGAAGCCAATTTTGGTAGTCAAGGAGAGAAGGGGAAATTAGGAATGGTACTTAAACAAGACGATTTCACCGAGCAGGCGCAGGAGGCGTTGAGCACTTCCCAACAGCTTGTGGCGCAGATGCGTCACAGCCAGTGGGACGCTGAGCACCTGCTATCGGGACTCTTGCAGATCGACAATTCACTTTCGGCAAAGATTCTTGAAGCGATGAACGTTGATGTTGCCGACCTGCTACATCAACTGACAGCAAAGCTCGAGGAATCCCCAAAAGTAGGCGGATCATCAGGTCAGAGCCAGATCTACCCGACCCCCCGGGTGCAAAAAGCCATCGAGCTTGCCAAGGGCGAGGCTGATCGACTTAAGGACGAACTGATCGGTGCCGATCATTTATTGGTCGCGCTCGCGAAAGAGACGAGCGGTGACATTGCCGCGATATTCACGAGTAAGAACATCACCGAAGAACGTGTCTATCAGGCGTTGCTTGAGGTTCGCGGCTCCGCTCGTATCACCGATCCACGTGCCGAGAGCAAGTACAAGGCGCTTTCGAAGTACAGCGTCGACCTGACCGATCTCGCCCGCGAGGGCCAGCTCGATCCAGTTATCGGCCGTGACCTTGAAATTCGACGTGTGATGCAGACGCTTACTCGTCGAACCAAGAACAACCCGGTGCTGATCGGAGATGCCGGAGTCGGCAAGACCGCGATAGCGGAAGGACTCGCTCAGCGCATCGTCGCCGGAGACGTTCCCGAAAGCCTTCAGGGACGCCGAGTGATCGCGCTCGAAATGGGCTCTCTCGTGGCCGGTGCGAAGTTCCGAGGTGAATTTGAAGAACGGCTCAAGGCCGTGATGGACGAAATTCGCCAGGCTTCTGGCGAGATAGTTTTGTTCATCGACGAGATCCACACTGTTGTGGGCGCAGGTGCTGGCGACGGAGCACTCGACGCATCGAATATGATGAAGCCTGCGCTCGCACGTGGAGAGTTGCAGACGATTGGCGCAACGACTCCAAACGAGTACCGCCGTTACATCGAAGCCGACCCTGCGCTTGAACGCAGATTCTCACCTGTTTGGGTTGAAGAGCCCGACACCGAGACAGCGATCGAGATGCTCGAAATACTTCGTCCGCGTTACGAACAGCACCACGGATTCACGATAGAGCAGTCCGCATTGGAGGCCGCTGTAAAACTTTCGGCTCGCTACATTTCGGATCGGCTGCTGCCAGACAAAGCTGTCGATTTGATCGACGAGGCTGCCGCTAAAAACCGCATTGAAAACGAGCTGCTCCCTTCGAATTTGAAGGACATGCAGGTCATATTGCAAAAGCTCGACGAAGAAGAAGAGTCTGCTTCGGTTCGAGGAGACTACGAAAAGGCTTCAAATGCAAAGGCCGCGAAGCTGCGAGCACTCGAGGATTTCGAAAACGCAAAGCGTGAATGGGAAATGACCCACGAAGTCAGCGAGATTGTTACCGATCAGGACATTGCCTCGCTCATCGCCGAGCGTACCGGCATTCCGGTAACCCGATTGGTAGAGGGGGAAGGCGATCGCCTGTTGAATCTTGAACAGCGTTTGCACACGCGTGTGATCGGTCAGGATCGAGCAGTCGAAGTATTGGCAGATGCCGTCCGCAGAGCAAGGGCGGGTCTGAAGGATCCCAAGCGACCAATCGGAAGTTTCATCTTCCTTGGGCCAACCGGGGTCGGGAAGACCGAACTTGCCCGTGCGCTTGCCGAGTTCATGTTCGACGATGAGGACAACATGGTTCGTGTCGACATGTCGGAGTTCCAGGAAAGGCACACCGTATCGAAATTGATCGGCGCACCCCCCGGCTACGTTGGCTACGACGAGGCAGGTTACCTGACCGAAGCCGTTCGCCGGCGCCCGTTCTCGGTTGTGTTATTCGATGAAATCGAAAAAGCACACCCCGACGTCTTCAACACGTTGTTGCAAGTACTCGATGATGGGCGACTTACTGATAGCCACGGCCGAACAGTTGACTTCCGAAACACGATCATCATCATGACCAGCAATCTTGGTTCCGAAGGCATTGCACAGCAGGCGTTCGGATTCGGAAAGCAATCAGTAGAAGAAACAGAGAGCGCTCGTGTGCGTACGAACGTCGAAGATGCGTTGAAGCAAGAGTTTCGTCCCGAATTCCTGAACCGACTCGACGAGTTCATCGTGTTTGACTCGCTTACTCACGAAGACATTGAACTCATAGTCGACAAGTTCATGGGTGAGGTCAGCGACCGGGTTGCCGATCTGAAGGTTTCGCTAACTCTCACCGAAGGCGCACGAAGCTGGCTTGCGAAAACCGGGTTCGACCGCATGTATGGTGCTCGCCCGCTCAAGCGATCCATCCAGCGGTACGTAGAAAGTCCGCTTTCGAAGAAAATGCTGGCAGGAGAATTCCCAGAGGGAACGGCAATTGCCATCGACGAAACCGAAGGCGAAATTACGTTCGGCATCGAAGAAGTTGGCACCGAAGCAAGCACGGATACCGAAGCTGTTGGCGAAGCTCAGAAGGCTTCAGGCAAATCCGAAAAAGAAACCGTCGTCAGCTAACTCGTATAGAAGTCAGAATAGACCCCTCTCTTCACCTAATCATGATGAAGACGAGGGGTCTATTCGCGTTAACTCCCGTAAGATGCTGAGGTGTCAGATCAACCAGCTTCAGCAACAAGAGAATCTGACGTTCGACCCACTCGACGATCGTCCAGCAAACTCGCTGTATTCGTAGTGAAGCACCATCGCGCCTATCAAATGACTATCTGGACTGTCGTAGTCCTTTCAATTCTTGGCGGAACAATCGCGTGGTTGGGCGGTTGGCTCGACGTGCAGGATGCCGGGTACTGGGGGGCGTTCGTAGTCAACCTGGTCGGCTCGGCAGCGGTGGTAATTCCGGTGCCCGGTCTGGCAGCAGTCTGCGCCGCCGCCGCCCCAGACATAGGACTTAGTTTCGTGTTGCTCGCCGCAACAGGTGCCGCAGGATCGACTATCGGCGAACTAACCGGTTATCTCGCGGGCTACGGCAGTCAGGGTATCATCCAGAAATCACGGTACTATTCACGTATACGTTGGTGGGTACGCCGACGCGGCGGCTTCGCACTGTTCATTCTTGCGGTGATACCAAATCCGCTCTTCGATATCGGTGGAATTGCCGCCGGATCACTGGGCTACCCACTACCAAAATTCTTTTTGTGGGTTGGAATGGGCAAAGTCATCAAGTTTTTGGTCGTCGCCTATGCCTGTCGCCAATCGATATCGTGGCTTGTTGATCTCGTTTAGATCTTTTGGTTCTCGCTATTTGTCTTGATTTGGGTTACCCCAGAGTATTTGTTTTGTCGGACTCTTCTCGACCGGAAATATTGGATGCAGCCGATCCCGCGCACAGTAGCGAGGGCGATGGGAGCTCGAACGCCGGTCTTGAGCTAAAGGGCTTCCAATTGTGGCTGTCGAACAACCGAGATCGGGTATTTCGACTTTCAATCATTACATTTGTGTTTGCATTTGTGATTGTTGGTGCGATTCTGTGGCTCACCGGTAGCTTGAATCTGGAGAATGTCGGGTATGGCGGCGTATGGATCGTCAGCTTCATCGCCGCTGGATCGATCATTCTGCCTGTGCCGGGATCTGCAGCAGTCTGCGCCGCCACCGTCCCCAATCTTGGACTGAATCCGCTGATCATCGGGATAGTTTCCGCTTCAGCCGAAGCACTCGGTGAAATGACCGGATACCTGGCAGGTCTCTCGGGTCGGTCTCTATTTGAGCGGAACAGGTACTACCCTAAAGTGCATCGACTGGTGATACGACGTGGCGGTGTGATCTTGTTTATCGGTGCCATCATTCCTAACCCGCTGTTCGACGTGATCGGAATAGCGGCGGGCAGTATCGGGTATCCGATCAAGCGATTTCTTGCCGTTGTATTTGTGGCTAAGGCGATTAAGTCGACAGGCATCGCATACGCCTGCTTCTGGGGCATCGAGTGGATTCAAGGACTGGTTGGATGACAGGTAATTCTACCCAAATGGGCGTCGTGATAGTGGCTGCTGGACGAAGCTCTCGTATGGGCGGCGTCGATAAACAGACAATGCTTCTTGGCGATGAGTCGGTGATCGCTCATTCGCTCAGGGTGTTTGAAACTTTTGACGAGGTCGGCGTAGTGGTTCTGGTGATGTCTGCCGAAAATCTCGAAGAAGGGAAGATCACTGTAGCCGATGGCAAATTTGCAAAAGTTATCGACGTTGTGGCCGGCGGCGAACGTCGTCAGGACTCTGTAAAGATCGGATTTGACGTGCTTGCCAGTCAGGCTGAAGTTGCACCTGATTTTGTTGCCGTGCATGATGGCGCAAGGCCGTTCATCGATCATGAGATGCTCTCACGAGGATTGGCAACAGCTCAGAAAATCGGAGCTGCGATAGCTGCGGTTCCCGTGAAAGACACGATCAAGCTCGCCCCGCATCGGGTGGTCACCGAGACTCCTGATAGGGCGAGCATGTGGGCGGTTCAAACCCCTCAGATATTTCGCTTCGACGTGCTGAAGACGGCACATGAAATGACCGACGAGGACGCCACGGACGATGCGTCAATGGTCGAATCGGTTGGCGGGCTCGTCGCGATATTCGAAGGTTCGAACGACAACATTAAGATCACAACCCCCGAAGACCTCGAACTTGCGACGCTTATTTTCGACCGACGTGGTGGCTCGCACGGAACTACCGGTGGTGAGCCTGTATCAGGCTCACGCTTCGGCATCGGATTCGATGTCCACAGCTTTACGAGTGGCGGCCCTATGCGCCTGGGCGGAGTCGATATCGAGTTCGATGAACGCCTAGACGGTCACTCCGACGGTGACGTGCTGTTCCATTCGATCGCCAGTGCAATTCTTGGAGCCGCAGGTCTTGGCGATCTTGGCGGCAGGTTTCCATCTTCAGACGAGCGCTACGCCAATTTCAACTCCGCTCGATTCATCGCCGAGTCAGCACGTTTGGCTAGGGAAGTTGGATGGCTGGTCGATCATGTCGATGCTACGATCATTGCTCAGAAACCTCGACTCGCAGCCGAAACGCCCAAAATGGTGGCGCAAATCAAAGCGATTCCCGGCCTCGAAAACTCAAGTATTAACGTAAAAATAACATCGACCGATCACGTCGGCGCGATAGGCGCGGGCGAGGGCATCGCAGCCCAGGCCATCGCAACACTAACTCCAAGCACAAAGTAACCCGTCGAAACGAATGATCCAGCTCTACAACTCACTCACCCGCACCAAAGAAGATTTCGAACCGCTCGGTGACGAGGTAAAAATGTACGTTTGCGGCGTGACCGTTTACGACGATTCTCACCTTGGTCATGCACTGAGCAGCATCATTTTCGACGTACTTGACCGGTACCTAGAATTCCGTGGTTATACGGTCAAGAAAGTTCAGAATTTCACCGATGTTGATGACAAGATTATCAACCGGGCGAGTGCCGACGACGTTCCGTGGGAAGAGATAACTGAGAAGTACATCGAGTCTTTCTTCAAGTCGATCGACGGGCTGAACGTCAGACGGGCGACGCTGCACCCCAGAGCGACTGAGGACATGCCGGAGATTATCGGCTTGATCGAACGATTGGTAGACGGCGGTTCGGCTTACGAGTTGAACGGATCTATTTACTACCGAGTTCGGAGCAAGTCCGATTACGGCAAGCTGAGCGGTCAAAACATCGACGAAATGCTGGTTGCGACTGGGAGCGATATCGAAGACGGAAAAGAAGATCCCGCCGACTTCGCCCTGTGGAAAGCTGTAAAGCGGCACGAACCAAAGTGGGACAGCCCATGGGGACCGGGCCGACCAGGCTGGCACATCGAGTGCTCGGCAATGGCGTTCAAGCATCTGGGTGAGCAGATCGATATTCACGGCGGCGGACTCGATCTAATATTTCCGCACCACGAAAACGAGATTGCGCAAAGTGAATCGGCGTCAGGTCGAGTGCCATTTGCGGGTACGTGGATGCATAACGGCATGCTTCGAATTGCCGACGGCCAGGAGATGAGCAAGTCGCTTGGGAACGCGTTCAATGTGAACTCCGCTTTGGACGAGTTCAGCTCGGATGCAATCCGATTATGGATTTTGCAAAGCCACTATCGATCCAATCCACTCCTCGATAAGAAATTGATCGGTGGTGCCGAACGATCGATGCGACGCATCCGAAACGCCGTTGAAGCAGAGACGGTTGAGTCTGAAAAATCTCTGGACCCAACGTCGTTCAAGCGGCGATTTACCGAGGCGATGGACGACGATCTCAACTCGCCACAAGCGCTTGCCGCGATATTCGACCTGTGCCGCAAGATGAACCAGAGCCGCGACCGCGGGACCAATGTTTCAAAGGCCGCTGACCTCGTGCATGAGCTGACGGGTGTGCTTGGTTTCACGCTCGAAGCTCCGCCACAAAAAGAGGATGGCCTGAGCGATGACGCAATCAACGATTTGATTGAGCAGCGAAAAATAGCTCGCAACGAGAAGCGTTGGGGGGATGCCGACGCGGTCCGAGATCAACTCGATGCAGTCGGCATTTCCATCGCCGACTCCGGCGGTGAAACCACCTGGACTAGGGATTAGCGTAGGCTGCAGCGCCTCCTCTTCCAGCGGGCGAGGGTTGGGGCGAGGGAGATACGGACTTCTGCTCTCAATGATAGCCGCCACTTCCGCGTCCCGCGCGAAGTGCATCCGTAGCTGAGGGATCTAGGGAGGCGATGCGCGGGTCGTTGGCGAGATTGCCGAAAAAACGTCCCCTAAACCAGCGGATTTAGCATGACTGTACCCGCGCTTCCATCCACGGTGATCATCTGCCCGTCAGCGATCTTTGATGTCGCTTCTTTGGTCTGGATCACGCACGGAATGCCGTACTCTCGCGAAATCAGCGAAGCATGCTGAAAGTTGTCTCCGCCATCGAGCACCAATGCCCCGATCAGTGGGAATACCGGAACCCAGTCAGGCCCAGTATTTTCCGTCACGAGGATGCTGCCCTTTTTCACATCCGGCGGTCGGGACGTACGGGTAATCACGACACGAGCTGTGCCGGTGAATGCCCCCGGCGACGAAGCCTCACCGTGAAGAGTTAACCCGTCCTCACTGAGCCCTCGCAGCGGCTCGTCCTTGTCATTATCCTTCTCTTTTTCCGGCGGTTTGATACCGATAAAGTCCGGACGTTCGAGCTTCGAATTTTCTTCCCGTTCAGCCTTGGCCTCGGCAACCGACCAACGTAACCCCGAGTAGTCATCAGACGATACCGCATCGTCCATCTCAGCAAGTCGCAGGTAGAAAACATCGTCGGCCGCATCGATCCATTCTCCGCGTACCAGCGCCATCCCCACCCTGTTGATCGACTCTCGATACTCGCCATAGGTGCGTTGCTCAATTAGGTAGTTGTGCCCCTCCATCATCTTCGTGTGGTGGGTCACCTTGATCAACTCGAACTCGAATTTCTTGAGTAGATCGCTGTTACGTCCGATTTTTTTACGCACAGCCCGAATTGCAGATTTACGCTTTTCAACGAGCTTCGGGTGGTCACGCTGCTGCTTTTCAGGATCCTGCCGGGCAAAAGAACCGATCGAGTCGAGCGGTATTTCGGGCTGCATGTTCCAGGTTGGGTCCGGCGGCTTCCACGCCGAACCGTATCCAATTCCGTTGCGGCAGCCCCAGGTCTTCAATAGTGACCTGAACCTCGTTCGGAATTTTCTCAACGCGGGTCGAAACCCATTGCCTCTGGTGAACAACGCCTGATAGTCACGAGTGCTAAATACTTCGCTCAACCACGGATCAGATTTCACCAACACTGCCAGACCGATCAGTCGTTTAGTCACGCGCGACGTCATGTGATCAAGCCCGAGCACGAGATCAGCTGCCTCGATCTCTGGACGACCGGTGATTTTAGAAAACAGGGAACCCATTTTGTTATCTGACGCTTTGAAACCCGCCCAAGCGCGCCAGTGCAGATCATTCATGTGATCGGCTCCGACTCCCATCGCCCGGCGCAGATTCGCCACAAGCTCGGGGATCGGCGCATCGTTCGCTGGCCGCGTAGCCTCGAGATTTCCAAGATTTCTGAGCAGGACTGGTTCAACCTCTTCGTAGTAGTAAGTTGTTCCCTTTTCGAGATATCGACGACCCTTGAGATGGTGCTTAAACAACGTTGACTTAGTCATCTCAGAATCCCGAGACGATGCAGCGTTGTAGAGATAGCCATTCACGACTTTTTTCAGGTCGTTTTTACCCATGTCCTCGCCGACAGTATCCATCGATCGCTTGCCGGCAACCGCCGACATGAGGGTCATATCGATCACAAGTGGAAGAATCGGCTCGTGCCCACCCACAATCCAGTGCAGTTTTTCTTCTTCTGGGTTGTCCCACTCGACTGGAAACTCCGTGGTCTTTTCGGCACCTGTGGTGATGGGGCGGGATTGGAGAATGTGAACGACATGATCCTTGACGGCGAACTCAATATCTCGGTCGTCACCAGACGATTTTTTTATTGCTGTTGCAACCTTCGCAACTGCCAGCAGGTTCGCGTCAGAAAGTGCTGGAGCGCTGCGGGTTTCGGAAGGGACAGGCACAAGTTCTAGTTCACCCGCAGAAGGTGATGTGAACATCCATTCTTTGTCGATGACGTTGCGGTTGGAGATTTCCGATCCGTCTGGTGTAAGCACGAAAGAATCGGAAAGAGCATGACCCGCCACCACACTCTCGCCCAGTCCGAGAGCGACGTTGATCAGGATCTGGTCTGCGCCATCTCGCGGATCGCGTGTGAAAACCACTCCACCCGCGTCGGCGTTGATGAACTCCATCACGAGAATCCCCATCAGCCCAGATTCATGCGATATCCCCTGGTACGCCCGATACGAAATTGCTCTTCCCGAGTAGTAGGAATCCCAAACATCACGAATTCGTTGGAGCACCGATTCTGCATCGGTCGGATCCATGAAAGTCTCATACAATCCGGCGAACGACTTGTCTTCGAGGTCTTCAGTGGTCGCAGACGAACGCACCGCCAGATTTGTCGAAGGTGCCATGGCCACTCGTTTTGTAACTTCAGCAACGAGCTCAGGCGGTGTTGGCAGTGACCCGATAAGTTTGGTTATCGAATCCGAAGCTTCTTCTGCAGATGAAGGAACTTCTGGGTCAACATCGGCAAGTAATTCGGCAATCCGGGTCTTTACCGGTTCGATGAAGATTGCGTACGCTCCGACATGAATTGCGAAGCCGTAAGGCACCTGTACACCCTGTCGCATCAGTTCAGAAATCGATGCGGCTTTCCCGCCAACTATCGAAACCTCGAGAGCATCCGGAGAATCAAGTTCGACGATGAAAGAGAACGATTTTGGGGATGACATAGCGAGGGATATTACACGCGACCAGAAATCGGCTATGGATAAAAACGACAAAAAAACAGGCGCTTTATGGGCACCTGTGGTACTCGTACTTGCTCGATAGAGCGAACGCTAACTAAATCGTACGTTGGCGATTGCTATGCCGACAAACACGAACGCCAGAACAATGGTCGCCCGGAACAACAACTGCTCGACACCACGTCGAGATCGGAACGTGCTGGAAGCTTCACCGAACAAGGATGACCCGGAGCCGCGTGCCTGCAGGAGCAATACGCTGATAAGCGTGATTGCGACGATCATAAGTATGACGCTAAATACGGTTTCCATGAATTTTCCCGAGCGCTATCTTAAGCGCTAATTGGTGAACAACTATCTATGTTAAGACTATGAAGCCGGTCTCGCCACAGTTCGCCGCATATGAATGCAACGCCCAATGCCGAAGTTGCCGGTAAATCAGGCCGCAACGTGTGAGAAAATCGCTACTGGGCGGCTAACTTCTCTTTGATAATTTCCGTTGCCTGAACAGGATCGGCCTGACCGCGAGTCGCCTTCATCACTTGACCCATCAACGACTTGAGCGCAACTTCTTTTCCACCAAGATAATCGGCAACAGCCTTTTCATTGTTCGCTATGACTTCATCAATGATAGGCCCGAGCGAATCAGCCCCAGAAACAACACCCAGCCCGAGTTCTTCGATGATCACTTCAGGCGCTGTGCCCTTGTTGAACATCACCTCGAACACCTGCTTGGCCGAGTTGTTGTTTAGTTCTCGCTTACGGAACTTTTCTACAAGAGTAGCCAACGCTTCTGGTGAGACCCTAGTGTCGGACATGTTCGTGATTTCATTCTCGTTCATCAAGCGAGCCATCTCACCGTTGAGCCAGTTAGCGGCCGCCTTGGCGAACGAATGCTTCGCGTCGTTCGCTGATGCTTTTAGACCCGCGCATACCGACTCGAAGTAATCGGCTGTCGAGCGCATTGCGGTCAGCAACTCGGCGTCGTATTCACTCAAGCCCCACTCGGATATGAAGCGGCTTTTTCGTGCGAGAGGGAGCTCTGGCATCTTCGCCTGTGTGCTTTCGATCCAGTCTTCGCTGATGATCAGCGGCGGAATGTCTGGCTCCGGGAAGTAACGGTAGTCGTTAGCTTCCTCTTTGCTGCGTTGAGAGTTCGTAATGCCGGTGCCATCGTCCCAACCACGGGTTTCCTGAATGATCCGTTCACCGCTCTCGTAGCAGGTGATCTGTCGTTCGATTTCATATTCAACGGCCCGCACAATCGCCCGGATGCGATTCATGTTCTTCACTTCGACCTTGGTCGTGAGTTCGGTGCTGCCCTTTGGTCGGACGCTGATGTTAGCGTCGCAGCGAAACGAACCTTCTTCCATGTTCGCCGTGCCAACACCCAGATAGCGGATGATGTGCTGGAGATTGTTGATGTACGACTCGACCTGTTCGGACGTGTGCATATCAGGCTCGGTAACCACCTCCATAAGAGGCGTACCGGCGCGATTAATATCAAGAAGCGAGTGAACGGTGCCACCCTGCGGACCTTCAACGTGAATCAGGCGAGCGACATCTTCTTCCATGTGGACACGATTGATCCGCACACGCACTGGTTCGTCTAGAGGTAGATCGACGTAGCCTTCGTAGCAAATCGGCTCGTCCATCTGGGTGATCTGGTAACCCTTCATCAGGTCGGGGTAGGTGTAGTTTTTCCGGTCGAACTTGGTGATGCGGGCGATATTGCAGTTGATCGCCATACCGATCATCATGGCGTACTCAACGGCGGTTTCGTTGACTACCGGAAGCGTGCCGGGAAGCGCCATGCTGACAACATCGACGAGTGTGTTCGGCTCAGCAGTCTGGTACTCGGCGCTGGATGTGCCGAACATTTTGCTGCGCGTCTTTAGCTGGATGTGGGTTTCAAGACCAATTACTGCTTCGTACTCCACAAGCTACCTTCCGTTGACTAATAATTCTCCTGTTCAATGCGGTGGGAGAATGGATTGACTGGAACCGTCGATTAGAACTTGGCTAACGATTCATTCTAGTCGAAATATGGTGTCCTAAATTTGAATATAGCACCGGGTTGGCTTAGTCTCTGCGATTAAGTCTGTGCGCTGATATCGATGTGGTTGGGTACCTTTAGCTGCGGTGGGGTCGGTCGATCGAACACTCACTATGCCGCGCGACGCCGCAAAAAAAGTTGACTAGAGGTCCAAGGCCTCTTACACGGAGCCCGAGTACCTATCATGCCCTACATCGACCCAATTGAGAGCTCACCCGACCATTACACGGTTCTTCTCGAAAATGAACACGTTCGCATGCCGGAGATGATCGTTCCACCGGGAGCGGGCGATGTCAGGCACTCGCTCTCTGAAAAGACTGTGTATTTCATCACCGGCGGAAAAACCAAGGTAACGACGGAAGACGCCTCTGTTGTCGAGATGGAACTACTCGACGGCGCAACAATGTGGCACGAAGCACGAACCCACTAGGTGACGAACATCGGCTACACCGATATCCGAGTGTTTTATCGTCGAGATTAAGAAGTAGTTTTTTCGCGATTCATTCCAAAACGCCCGAATTCAATTCGTATTCGGATCGCACTTGCGTGCTCGCGAATAAATTAACGCTCGCTGGAAATGATCCGCGCGCACGAACACTGATGCGTTCGCACCTAAATCCCTCCTGATTCGCACCTGCATCAGTATTGCTTCGCAGTTACGAAATTCGTTGACGTTGATCTAGGTGGGTTTTAAACTAATACTTGACTGAATGAGTCAGGAATAGGAAATCCGGGTATTTGAGTTCAAAACCCGAGTGATTTCAGCCTTCGCCTATCTCGATTTTCTTGGACGGAGAAACATTATTGACTAACCAGAACACGATCTCACGCGAGTCCGACCTTTCGGGCGGCGAGTACAAGTGGGGATTTGTTACTGATGTCGAGACCGATCTCGCGCCAAAAGGCCTGAGCGAAGACATCGTTCGTCTGATTTCGGCGAAGAAGGAAGAGCCCGGGTGGCTCCTCGAATGGCGACTCAGGGCCTATAGGCACTGGGTGAAGTTGAACGAGTCTGAAGGCGAGCCCGATTGGGCGATGATCGACTACCCCGGTATCGACTACCAGGACATCTACTACTACGCCGCTCCCAAGGGTACGAACGAAGCGCCCAAGAGCCTCGACGATGTCGACCCCGAAATGCTCGCAACCTTCGAAAAACTCGGCATTCCGCTGCAAGAGCGAGCCGCACTTGCTGGCGTTGCCGTCGACGCCGTGTTCGACTCAGTATCCGTCGCAACCACGATGGAAAAGCAGCTAGGTGAACTCGGAATCATCTTCTGTTCGTTTGGTAACGCAGTCAAAAACCATCCCGAACTTGTGAAGAAGTATTTGGGCTCGGTCGTTCCATACACCGACAATTTCTTCGCCACCCTGAACGCCGCCGTGTTTACAGACGGCTCGTTCGTCTACATTCCGCCCGGCGTGAAATGCCCGATCGAGCTGATGACCTACTTCCGCATAAACACGGAAGGCTCGGGTCAGTTCGAACGCACGCTGATCATCGCTGATGAAGGGGCGTATGTGTCCTACTTAGAAGGCTGCACAGCACCCTTCCGTAAGACAAGCCAACTCCACGCCGCGACTGTAGAACTGGTCGCGCTGGACAATTCCGAGATCAAGTATTCGACTATACAGAACTGGTTCCCCGGCACTCCCGATGGTGAGGGCGGCGTATACAACTTCGTCACCAAGCGAGGGCGAGCCGACACGGACGCTAAGATTTCGTGGACGCAGGTCGAGACTGGATCTGCGATCACGTGGAAATACCCGAGCGTGATCCTCAAAGGTGACAACTCGGTTGGCGAATTCTTCTCGGTGGCGCTTGCCAATAATCATCAGCAGGCCGACACCGGTACCAAGATGATCCACATCGGCAAGAACACCAAGTCGACCATCGTGTCGAAAGGTATTTCTGCAGGTAAGGGCAACAACACGTATCGAGGCCAAGTGCAGATCATGCCCGGTGCCGAGAACGCCGTGAACCACACGCAGTGTGACTCGCTGCTCGTGGGCGATGAGTGTGGTGCTCACACGGTTCCATACATTGAGGTTCGAAACCCCACGGCTCGATTGGAGCACGAGGCTTCGACTTCGAAGGTGAGCGACGATCAGCTGTTCTACCTTATGGCACGGGGACTATCCGAAGAGGAAGCGCACCACATGATCATCACCGGATGGAGCCGTGAGGTATTCAAGGAGTTACCGTTTGAGTTCGCCCTCGAAGCCGCGCAGCTGCTCAAAGTCTCACTCGAAGGCGCCGTCGGATGACGAGTCACGTTTTCTATTTATTCATTCCTAGTACGTTCACTAAACTCCGGTAACAAATTCAAAAATGCTTGAGATAAAAAACCTGCACGCGTCCGTTGTGGACATTGACGATTCCGAGATTCTTCGCGGAATCGACCTCACCGTCAACAAGGGCGAAGTACACGCCATCATGGGACCTAACGGGTCCGGCAAAAGCACACTCGTCAACGTCCTGATGGGGCGCTTCGACTACGAAGTGACAGCCGGCGACATACTCGTGAACAACGAGTCGATCCTCGCCCTTCGTCCCGACCAGCGCGCGCATCTAGGCATGTTTTTGGCATTCCAGTACCCCGCCGAGATTCCCGGTGTTCGACCGTGGCAGTTTCTGAAGGCCGCACTCGACTCGAAGGCTGAAGCCAACGGTGAAGAGAAGATGTCAGTTCGAACCTTCTCGAAGCTGTTCGACGAAAAAGTCGAAGCGGTTGGCATTAATCCGAATTTAGTGAAGCGCTCTCTCAACGAAGGCTTCTCCGGTGGCGAGAAAAAGCGGAACGAAATGCTTCAGCTCGAAGTACTTAAACCTACCCTCGCAGTACTCGACGAGACCGACTCTGGCCTCGACGTCGACGCGCTTCGTATCGTCGCCGAAGGTGTGAACTCGATGCGTTCGCCGGAACGTTCGTTCATCGTAGTCACTCACTACCAGCGATTGCTGAACTACATCACACCTGATGTCGTTCACATATTGGTCAACGGTAAAATCGTGAAGGCTGGCGGGGCTGAATTAGCTCTGGAAGTCGAGAAAAATGGCTACAAGAGTTACCTTGCCGCTGCCGGAGCCAACGCCTAAATATGACACTCGGAACATCGCCAACTGCGGTCGAGAAATATTCAGCCGCATTCATTCAGCATTCAGCGCAGTCCGTCGACTCACCAGTATGGCTAGACACTCTCCGAAAGCGGGCATGGTCTACTTTCTCCGAATTCGGAATACCTGTAAAAAGACGTGGAAACGAGCTTTGGAAGTACACGAACCTTCGACCGCTGTCCGATAAGGATTTCGAACATGGCGTGACGGGTTCTGTAACTCACAATCAGATCAAAGCACTGGGGCCGTGGGACGACACTTGGGACACCGTTGTAGTTGTAGACGGAATTTTCAGTGCTGACCTGTCGAACCTGCACGGCATAACTGGCCTGAACGCCGGAAGCCTCGGTGAGGCGATCACGTCGGGAAGCGTGAATGTCGAGCAGCAGCTTGCGAGTCTCGCAGGTCGAGAGGACTACACGTTCACTGCTCTAAACACCGCATTTCTGGATGACGGAGCTTACGTCGCGATCGCCGCCAACACTGAGTTGGCCGCTCCCGTTCATGTTGTATTCGTCACCTCGGATTCGTCGACTAGCAAGGCGATTTACCCGCGACTTCTTGTCGATGCCGGTGCGAACACTTCGTCAGTGATCATCGAAACTCACCTCAATCTTGCCGACTCTTCACAGCTATCCGTCCCAGTCGTCGAGGTGTTCGCTGCTGATGGCTCGACAGTCCAGCACTACCGCATCCAGATGGAAAACGAACGGTCGTTCCACCTCGGTACCACCCGTGTGAATCAATTTGCCGATGCAACGTTCACTTCGACGAGTTTTGCGGTTGGGGCACAGATCGCCCGAAACGATATTCACACATTGCTTGACGCCCCCGGCGCTAACTGCACTCTGCGCGGTCTCTACATGACAAACGGACAGCAACAGCAAGATCAAGAAATCTCTACGACACACGCAAAACCTCACTGCACATCCGATCAGTTCTACAAAGGAATCCTGTCGGGCAAGTCGCATGCGGTGTTCAGCGGCAAAGTAGTTGTCGAGCGCGACGCCCAGAAATCAGCCGCAACTCAGAAAGACCTCAACCTGCTGCTTTCGCGGGGAGCTGAGATTAATGCAAAGCCATCACTCGAAATCTACGCAGACGACGTAACAGCGGCCCATGGTGCGACCGCCGGACACGTCGACCGTGACACGCTTTTCTACCTACAGTCACGAGGGGTAGACGAGGAAGCTGCGAAAGCCATCCTTATTCGTGGGTTTGCAGAAGAGATACTCAACGATTTCAAGCCTGCGGCGTTGTACGAATTTGTCGAACGAGTAACCGATGAACGTATTCCCGTATTGCTTGCTGAGTCGGACTCGTTGGGTACGGCATGAGCAATTTCGACATCGATGCCATACGTGCTGATTTCCCGATTTTGTCGCGAAAGATAAACGGCCAGAATCTCGTCTACCTCGATAATGCTGCGACTTCTCAGAAGCCGAAACAGGTGATCGCGGCGTTGACTGACTATTACGAGCAGACCAATGCCAATGTCCATCGGGGTGTGCACACTCTTTCGATTGAGTCCACAGACGACTACGAACTTGCCCGAACGAAAGTCGCAAAGTTCATCAATGCGCCTCGCCCCGAGGAAGTTATCTGGACCCGGAACACCAGTGAATCGCTCAACCTCGTCTCTGCGACGTGGGCTGAAAAGAACGTCGGTGAAGGCGACAACATCGTTATCACAGTGATGGAGCACCACTCGAATATTGTTCCGTGGCAGCAGTTAGCCGCTAAGAAAAACGCTGAGCTTCGGTATTTAGCGGCTGACGAAGACGGGCTTCTAGATGTCTCTAATGTAGATTCGATAATCGACTCTCGGACGAAAATCGTTGCGGCCACTCATATGTCTAATGTACTCGGAACGATAAACCCGATAGCGATGTTGGCCAACCAAGTGCATGCTGTTGGCGGTGTAATTCTGGTCGACGCCGCACAGAGCGTGCCGCACATGGCCGTCGACGTGCAGGAACTCGATGCCGATTTCCTCTGCTTCTCAGCCCATAAGATGCTGGGGCCAACCGGTATCGGCGTCCTCTACGGCAAGTACGATCTGCTCGACGAAATGCCGCCCTACATGTTCGGGGGTGACATGATTCTGGAAGTCACATACGAGGACGCCAGTTGGAACGACCTTCCGTACAAATTCGAGGCTGGAACGCCGAATATCGCCGATGCAATCGCTACCGGAGCGGCAGTCGACTACTTGAGCGAACTCGGCATGGACAACGTCTGGCAGCATGAGCAAGAGCTTACTGCGTATGCAATGGAGCAGATCCTGTCACTGGACAATGTGAAGGTTTTGGGTCCGAAAAATCCATGTCTTCGTGGTGGTGTGATTTCTTTCATTCACGACACGATTCACCCGCACGATCTGGGCACTGCGCTCGATCAGCAGGGCATCGCTATTCGCACAGGTCACCACTGTGCAATGCCGCTCGTGCGAAGTTTCGATGTTGTTGCCGCAGCGCGAGCAAGCTTCTACATCTACAACACGAAATCCGACGTCGACGCTCTGGTCAATGGGATTAACGAAACTGAAGGGTATTTCAGCCGATGACGGGTGGCATGTCTGGTCTTGACGAAATGAATGATCTCTACGAAGCGATCATCCTTGATCATTACCGTAGCCCTCGAAACACGGCTGCTGTAGTAGACGCCGATATCGATCTCGAAGTGAACAATCCGTTCTGTGGAGATGAGTTTCACATCCAGCTAAAAGTCGAAGATGACTCTGTTTCAGAGGTCGGAATAACCGGTAGTGGCTGCGCAATTAGCCAGGCCTCTGCGTCACTGCTTGCGGAGTTGGTAAAGGGCAAATCGGCAGGTGACGTTCAAGCTGCGGTCGATGCCGTGAGACGTCTGTTGAAAGGCGAAGACGTAACCGAAGAAGAGCTAGACGTGCTTGGCGATATCGAAGCGCTCGAAGGCGTCCGCAAGTTCCCGGTTCGCATCAAATGTGCGCTTCTCAGCTGGGTCGGCCTCGACGACGCGCTAAGAGAGCACCTGGCGAAGTAGCCTGTCCTTGTTTCCCGAGTGAAGTCATCGGAACCGAGGGATCTGGTGCGGGGACGCGCGTGGCTCTGGGCTGTAATGTAGGGTGTGTCCAGCGAGGTCTCTCTGCATCGCTACGCTGCGATCGGGAAATGGGTGCTGCCTCTACCCCGCTCGGTCAGTCATCCAGACCCGCGTCAGAAAATCGGTGTCGCCTCGTGGTGTGACAGGCTTGAAGTCGTTCACGAATCCCCACCACATCCAATAAGTTTTTCGAGTTTGGACGATGAACCGGTGCGACCCGGCAAGAATCAACCGCTGAGCGTCGATGAGCATCTCGCGACGTTTCGTCGAGTCGTACTCACGAGCTTGAGACTCGATCAGCCGGTCTATCTCAGGATTTGAGTAGCCGGTGGTGTTCCACGGGCCATCGGAATGATGTACTGCGAACAGATACGCCGTGGTGCTCGAAACAGGTGGTGGTGCACCGACTGCAATATCGTAGTCGCCGCCAATCCAAACCTCATCGCCAAACGTGCGAGTCGAAACCCGTTCGACATCCGCACGAATGCCGACTGATGCCAGTCCTTCCGCCATAGCGTTCGCCTGATCGAGGTAAGCCTGCCCGAACTCGCCGACCTTGATTACGATGTTGTCGGTTGGTTTGAGAGCGGCAGAGGCGAGCAGAGCGTTCGCCTCGTCACGTGCTTCATTACCAGGACCGAATATGGACAAGTAGTTGCCCGGAGAAAGCAGCCAATCTGGATAAATAAGCGGCAACCCTAGACCAACCCCCGGTAGGGTGTTGTGCGGAGGCAGTAGCGCAGTGACCCCAGGTATGCCATCGAGCTTCCCCGCCGGCCATGTCAGCATCATCGCCTCACGCACCGCCTCTTTGTCCATCGGACTCCGTGCGGTGTTGATCATGATCTCGAGCCCCGCAGCCGGATTCTCAGCAACCGCCCACTCGATCTCTTCGAACCTTTCTCTCGCACTGTCGACAGATTCGAAACCACCCTGAGCCAGATCGATAACTCTCGCGCGCATGCCAGCTACACGCGTGGCTTCAGAGGGAACAACCTGAATATCCATTCCGGCAAGGAAAGGGAAGCCCTCGTCGTAGTAGTCGGGGTTAGCGATCAGCCTTGTCGTAGTTGTCTGAACCTCGTTGGCGATCCACGGTCCGGTACCGACAGTAGGCCCATGCCGAAGATCGCCATTGACTTCCACCGCTTCGGGAGCAACGATTCGTGAGTGAGAGTCGGCCAGTTTTTCAAGCGTTTCTGAATCGGGAACCTTGAGCCGAATGACAACTTCGTGTTCCCCTATCGCGGTGAACTCGGAAATATTCGAGAGCAGCGCTGCATTTGGGTAGGTTGCGGTGTTCTGGCGATTGAGGCTGAATACAACATCCTGTGCGGTCAGTGCACGACCGTTGAGAGGAGGCAGGTTTTGCCACAGGATGTCATCGCGCAGTTTTACAGAAAAGGTCAGAGGCGCCGACTGCTCCCAGGACTCACAAAGATCGCATACGACCACAGAGTCGCCCCCGCTTGTGTCGAACTTGAAAAGTCGCGAGTATGCCAGTCCCGGACCCCAACTCAACAGTCCGGAAGAGACGGTCCGGTGCGGGTCTACGTGGGGAGATCCCTCGGGTACTGCAAACTTCAATATGCCTCCACGCTCGAGTGACTCTGGTGGGGCTAGTGAAGTTGGGACAGGGATCGCGGTTGGAGTAGCGAACGGTGTCGCAGTTGGTCCGGCGGTGGCAGTGGGCGTCGGGGCTGCGGTGGCCGCTGGCTCAGTAGTCGTCAATGTCGGGGTGGGGGTGTCATCGGTGCACTGCGCAAGGACAAGCGCCAACGTCAGCGTAAGCGCAATTAGCGGCGCTTTAGCTGGGATTTCACCGATCCGGGCTGTTGCCCTGCCCGATATAACGGACGCTCGAATATTGAGGTTCAGTTGAATTCTTGGTGGATAGCACCACGTGCAAGGGGTAATGCCACGTGGAATACGCGACCAGCACAGCATAACCACCGCCCGGCTGAAGTGGCGCCACTTATATATGTAATCAAATAGACCTGTGTTATCCGCAACCTCATTAAGGGAGTTACGGATGCGACTAAGCACGCATCGTAAATATTGTAGTTATCAGAAGTCACTGATAGCACTCCGAAGAATTGGTAATTCAGTGGAAGAGGTTTGGGATTTGCAACCGGGCTCTCGGCTGGCGACAAACATTGCAGTGAAGGAGGAGCGCAACGGCACCTTCACATTCGGTGCTGTAACCGAAGATGGCATGCTTTTGTTTTGGGAGTGAGTCACTACGCAACGTGAGCCGGTAGAATCCCCACTGGCCAGCGAAACGATCACGATTTACGAATCGCACAGGAAACAAGAATGACCAAACTCAACATCATGGCCTCCCGCCACTCGGCCTTCTACAGCCCGATGATCTGCACTATCGCCGGTGGATTTCTTGAGAAAGAGGGACTCTCTGGCGAGTATCACGTTGTTGGAGCTGGTGACAGCAGCGGAGGAGCCGTGGCTGCGGGTCGGATGGACGTTGCGCAGGCAGCCGTGTCGGCGAGTTGGGGTCCGCTAGACAACGGTTCGAAAGCACCGTTCGCTCACTTCGCACAGATCAACCGTTACGACGGGTTCTTCATTGCAGGCCGTGAGCCTGATTCCAATTTTTCTTGGAACAAGCTTCTAGGCAGCAAGTTTCTGCACGTCCACGGCGGGCAGCCGGAAGCAATGTTGCGTTACGGCGCGCATAAGCAGGGCGTTGATCTTGCGGCTGTCGACGATATTGACTCGCCCGGTGGCGGCGAGATGATGGAGCAGTGGCGCAACGGCGAAGGTGACTATTTCCATGAGCAGGGCGCGTTCCCACAACAGCTGGAGCACGCTGGCCAGGCCCACATCGTTGGCTCCGTTGGCGAAGCGGTAGGCCCGGTAGCGTTTTCAAGTCTGGTAGGTCGATGGGACTGGCTCGAAACCGACGATGCCAAACGATTCGCAGCGGCGTTCAAAGCTTCGCGAGAGTGGGTGAACACGGCCGATCCTGTTGAAATCGCCAAAGCGGAAGCCAACTTCTTCCCAGATATGGCAGAATCGGCTATTGCTGCAGCTGTAAGCGCTTACCAGAAGCTCGGAACCTGGTCTGGAGGAATAGTGATAGAAACCGAGCTCTACGAAGCAGCTCTAGATGTGTTTCAGCATTCCAACATGGTCGGATCGCGCCACCCCTACTGCGATGTCGTAGTTCCACCACCGGGAATTTAGGGAACTCACGGCTTCGTCGGCTAGTTCGCCTCGTCAAAAATCATATCCAACTCGTCGAACAGAGAAGTGCTGTTTCATTCCAATCGCAATAATAATGTCCGGCCATCGTACGCAATTATTTGATCTCCGATAGAAAAACCTGAGTAACTGATAATTTGGGGCATTACAACTCCAACCAGCAACCTGATTGGTAACTGATGCCTGATTCCACCGAAATACGTGGTGACCAGAAGAACACTTGGGTGTCTGGATTCAGGTCGCCAAAAGGTGAAGAATCATCGAACGCCGTGGCGAACGTCTGCGTGTACGACTGGCGATCTTCAAGCGCTACCTACCTGAGCAGATACCCCGCTGCGATCCCGGAAACTGCAGGCACGACCGTGTTGCCGCGAACCATCTACAGTTGAGGTTTTAGCGCTCTGCCGTCAGCAGCTCGCAGACCGCTCAAATGGGTGCCACTCCGAGGCGCTCCATCAGTGAGTCAAGCTCTCGGAAAATCCCGTCATCTGGTTTTACGGCTGGCATTCTCGGATACGCCTCTGTGAACACGCCTCTCCTGCGGAGAATCTCCTTGGCGACCCAGTAGAGCTGACCTTCTCCGAGCGTGTACAGTTTCACCAATGGCTGGAAGTGGTTCCACATCGACTCGGCAGCAATTTCATCGCCAGCCTGGAAGTGATCCCACGTCTTTCGCACGATGTCGCACAACGCAATCCCCTGCATGGTGCCTTTAGCCCCTCGGCGCATCTCTTCGATGAAGAAGACACCGTTCGCCCCGCCAAACATCGACAACCCGTCTCCGGCCAACGCGGCGGTTTCGCTGAACCTGTTCGGTGTCGGGAGCGTTTCAATTTTTGCGTAGCAGAGATTCTCGTGTGCACTTGAAAGGTCAGCCATCAATGCCGGAGCCATGCCGGCACCAGTCATATCCTGCATGTAGATCGGGATGTCCGAACTGCCAGCCACGTCGATGAAATGCTGCCGCAAAAGTGTAGTGGGGATCCCAGCGATCGCCGGGGGAGCGATCATCACGGCATCTGCACCGAGTACCTTCGCCGCTCGGGTGTAATGAATCGCCTGCACCGTTGAGGGAGCACCGGTGTTCATCACGACTTTGATTCGGCCGTTGGCCTGATCGACAACAGCGCTTAGTGCTTCGTCGCGTTCGTGGTCGTCGAGCTTGTTAACCTCTGATCCGTACGCAATACCAACCCCGTGAACTCCGCCGCGGATTGCATATTCAACTTCGGCCCTCAGGTCCTCGAAAATAATCTGCCCGGTCTCATTGAACGGCATTTGCAGAATAGGGAAGACCCCTGCGAAGTTGCGATCTGGCATTAAGTCACCCCCGAATTAGCCGCGTCGGACTATCTAAGAACAAAATACCGGTTTGATCTGGCACCGAAGTCTGGTGGTTAGCCAAGTAAACCGACCGCCAGACACATAAGCTATCAGGGATGCTAACTAGGTTGCACTGCGATCGACGTATATCGTCTTCGATTGCGTGAAGAATTCAATCGCTGCCTTACCCTGCTCCCTGTCTCCAGATGAACTCGACTTCATGCCGCCAAACGGTACTTGCGGTTCGAGTCCGGCAGTTTCGCCATTGATCTTCACTATTCCAGCTTCGATCCGATCGGCGAAGTCGAGAACCGAGTTGAGATCCCTGGTAAATATGCCAGCGCTCAAGCCGTAATCGACCGAGTTTGCGACGTTGAGCGCATCTTCTGCATCAGCGGCGGGAAGAATCGACAGTACGGGGCCAAAGATCTCTTCGCAGGCGACGTAGGCGTCTGTTGCCACATTGTTGATCACAGTTGGCTCGACGAAGGTACCGCCGTCGAAAGTAGATCCGCTCGGGACACCGCCGCCTGCAAGCACCGATCCACCATCAGCGACTCCACGGGCAATCATCGAAGCGATGTTGTCTTTTGATGCCTGATCGATAACGGGCACGATGATCGAGTCGGGGTCTGAACCGCGACCGATCTTGAGAGCGTTCGTCTTTTCGACCACCATGTTCGTGAACTCTCCAATAATGTTGCCAACCACGATGGCCCGTGATGTAGCCGTGCACTTTTGACCCGAATACTTCATGGCGCCAGAAACTGTAATTTCAGCGGCCTGTTCCAGGTCGGCATCCGGCAAAACGATGACCGGGTTTTTACCGCCCATTTCAAGCTGGTAGCGTTTGCCACGCTTGGCCGATTCTGCTGCAATGTTCATTCCGATACGAGTTGATCCAGTGAACGATATTGCAGCAACCTTGGAGTTTGTAATCAGTTCGTTACCAACGGCTCCACCAGAGCCGGTTACGAGATTGAATACACCTTCTGGCAGATCGACTGCCTCCCACATTCGAGCGATGAGAGTCGCTACGTGCGGTGTCGCTGAAGCTGGCTTCAACACAATAGTGTTTCCGTAGACCAGTGCGGGCGCCATCTTCCAAATCGGTATGGCGATAGGGAAGTTCCATGGGGTGATGAGGCTGACGACGCCAAGTGGCATGCGATTGGTGTAGAGCAGAATGTTGGGGTTTACCGACGGTACGACTGCGCCGACCGGATTTGCACCCTCTACACCGTAGTACTGGAGTAGTGCGATGGCACGGCCTACTTCACCTCTGGATTCGAGGATTGCTTTACCCGACTCTCGAGTCACTGCCTGAGCATATTCTTCGAGGTTGGCCTCTAGATAAGAAGCGGCTTTGAGAAGGTATCCGCCACGTGCCAGAGACGACGTGCGACGCCAGCTTTCTTTTACATCGTGAGCCGCCGTGATCGCCACGTCGACATCTGCCGAGTTCGAAGCCTGGAATTCACCAACAACGTCAGATAAATCTGCGGGGTTTGTACTAGTTGAAACCTCTCCAGTTGTCGCGTCAGTCCAGGTTCCGTTTACATAGTTTTGATACCGCTCAGCCATCAAATTTTCCTTCCGTACGTCGAGAGATCGGATTATTTGGAACATACATTACGCTATGGCTGGCGATGATTTGCAGTAGGAGCGTGAGAAATACCGGATGCTTACTTGGAAGGCGGACCAGTAACTGACGCGCAAAGTGACCTTCATACGAAGACCACTTTGAAGTGCAAAGAAGCGAGAGAGAATCTTTGAACAATGACTGGTCCCAGAGTCAGATCGTTACGACCCTGATCCAATCTGTTCAGCAACTATTGCTGAACTATTTAACTAGC
>JAPYUK010000007.1:49796-71287 GCA_029936155.1 Dehalococcoidia bacterium
GCAGCCTGGACGTCGGGATGATCAGGATTACCCGTATGGCCCATCGATGCGGCCATGTCCGATGGTGCAACGTAGAAAATGTCGATTCCATCGACTTTGGTCAGTTCGGGGAGATTGTCTATGGCTTCGAAATCCTCAATTAGGGCAATGCACTGGACCTCTTCGTCCGACTTTCTAAAGTAGTCGTCGACACCATAGGCCCGTCGTCCACCGGCGACACCACGAATGCCGTTCGGCGGGTATTTACAGGCACTCGCAGCAAGGTCGGCGTCGGCAACGGTTACGACATGCGGAATCATCACCGCACTTGCGCCCTGATCGAGCGTTCGCAATATCTGTGCAACATCCAGTCTGTTCACACGCACCACGCTCGACATGCCCCACAACTCGCAAGCACGGCTGATATCGGCAAGATCTGACCACGACACACCGCCATGTTCGAAGTCGACAAATGCGGCGTCGAATCCGATATGCCCTAGAAAATCACACATCTCTGAACTGTTGGGTCCGTTGGCGATCACACCCACGCCACCGGAATCGATAGTTTTCTTCAGTTGATTTGCGCTGTACTCACGTTCACGTGCCAAGGTCTGGCTCCTTATTTCGATGGACATGTATTAGGTAGTCGCTAGGAACGCAATCTCAGCTTGATGAGGGCGGGGGTAGATAGCGCGTGGCGTCGATGAAACTTACACTTCTTTAAGCAATATTTCAGTGACGTGTACAAGAAACGTCGTCAATACCGAATTTTTCAGGATCGAAATGTCACGATTTTCCCGAGCTAAAAATATTCATGGTCAAACGGTAGAGGGTCGGCGCGCTGTGCTGGAGTCGCTCCGGGCAGGCCGCGATATCGAGCGACTGGTCATGGTTGCTGACGTGGAACTTGGTCCGCAGCTTCAGGAAATCGTCATGCTGGCGTCCGAATCAGGAATTGAAGTTGAAGCGGTTTCACGTAAAGAACTCGATGCCCAGTCACAGACTAAAAAAAACCAGGGCGTAATCGCCGTGGTTCCGGATCCTCGATATCACGACCCAGAAGACCTGATGATGTCGGCTAGTACTGATGGCGAGGCACCGCTATTAGTAATGCTGGACGGTATCCAGGACCCTCACAACCTTGGTGCGATCGCAAGAACCGCTGATGCCGCAGGGGCGCACGGCCTCATCATTCCAGAGCGCCGCGCGGTGGGCATCACACCGGGGGCAGTTCGGGCTTCGGCGGGTGCACTGGAGCATGTCAAAGTCTCCCGTGTCGGAAATTTGAACCGTGCGATCGAGAATCTCAAAGAACAAGGGATGCTCGTCATCGGCCTTGATGCGGATGGCGACGTCGAGTATTCAGAGGCGGATTTCACAGGACCGGTTGTGATAGTTGTCGGCTCTGAAGGCAAAGGCCTGTCGAGGCTAGTTCGTGAGAACTGTGATCAGATTGCATCGATACCCATGGCTGGCCAGCTTTCATCGCTGAACGCCTCGGTGAGCGCAGGGCTTGTGCTGTACGAAGCGTTCCGCCAACGCCGCAAATAACTGGATACTCGTATCTGCTATCGATAGCGGTTCCGGCGATTTGTCGATCAGCAACCGCATAGTAGAGTGCCTTTTCATCGACAAGAGCGGACGGGTTCGGCTTGTTGTTGATGTAAGGGGCTGCTACCCAATCGACCTCAGCGCTTACCGGACACCATTCACCGACTGAGATTCTCACCGGAACCTGAGGGATAACCACTCGTAATGGAAGTGTAAGTCGAGACGTCGGACCGTTCAATTTTGACTTCGGTGAGTGGCTGTATTGTGAGGGAATGCGCTGCATGAGTCAGCAAGATGCGGAGTGATTATCACGATAATGCTGCTGAACTGTGCTTGGAGTAGATTCCAGAGCACTGGAGCGGACTATACTTCGCCCGCGATTCGACCTCACACGATCACTAATGAAGAACCAACTACTAATTGACGACTGATAGATCCGCCCAGACCGACCAAATCTCAAATGACGACAAGAGTGGGAATAAGAGCGACAGTTACCACTGGAAAGTGTTCTGGGTTGTCGGCATTGCTCTATTCGCGATGGTTCTCGACTTTTCGATCGTATCGCTGGCGCTATCATCGATCGCCGATGAATTCGAAGTTACTCTCAGGACAGTCACGTGGGTCGCCATATCGACCGCTCTCGTAACGAGCGCAATTATGCTTCCGCTCGGGCGGGTGTCCGACCTCACAGGAAGAAAGAAATTCCACATCGCTGGCATGATCTTCTTCGTGGCCGGCGGCCTCCTTGCGTTCTCGTCGCAGAATCTTGAAGTGCTGATCACCTCCCGAGTTGTGATGTCGATCGGCAGCGCCATGGGGCAGGCTGTAGTGTTTGCGATTGTGATTGGAGTATTTCCTGAGAACGAGCGCGGAAAAGCGCTGGGAATGATCACGACAATGGTGGCTATCGGCGCGGCATCCGGTCCAATCATCGCCGGTCCGGTGATTCAGGAGTTCGGGTGGCGGGCAATTTTTCTGGTTACCGCAATACCGAATGTAGTCGGCATAGTCGCCGCAGTTATCGTGTTGGACGACTCTAGAATGGGAACTGCCGTAAGAAAACTTGGCACTAAGTACGACTGGCTGGGTGCGCTCTCTTCGGCAGGTGCACTCACTCTGTTGATTGTGACTATTTCGAATCCATTTGCGTTCGAATGGGGATCTGTTCAGATCATCGGTGGCATGGTTCTCAGCTTCCTGCTGTTTGCGTTCCTGGTGTGGTGGGAGCTGCGAATACCAGAGCCGATGCTGAATTTGCGGTTCTTCAAGAACTCAACGTTTTCGTGGTCGACATCGGTACGGTTCTTGGCGTTCATCGGCGGTTCTGCAACATTCTTTCTTATGCCAGTATTCGTTCAAAGCTTCATGGGCTACGATCAACGATCTGCAGGATTGATTATGTTCGTCGGAGCCCTTGGCATGGGGCTTACCTCCCAGATCTCAGGCAGACTTTCTGACCGTTACGGATTCAGGAATTTCACATTCATTGGGATCGGTTTGATGATCATAACGAACATAGGTTTCTCGTTCTTCGTGAGTGACACTCCGCTGTGGATAGTGATGCCGATACTGTTCCTGAACGGCGTGGCAATGGGGCTATGGATGGCACCGAACATGAACGCCACTCTATCGACTGTAAACCGTGCTGATCTTGGTTCGATGAGTGCGTTCCTGAACCTCGTACGCAACGTGGGAAGTGTCGTAGGGCAAGCGTTGGCGATCGCGTTGATCGCGGGAATAATGTTGAGTCGAGGTGCCGAAGTCGAACTCAGCGAACTCGCTGACGCCGGTGAAAAGGTGACGCAGGCATTCCTCATTGGCTGGAGCCTGACATTCCGCGTTCTAGCTGTGATCACCGCTATCGCATTGTTCGCAGCGTTCCGCACGAAAATCTACACACAGACCTCGCAATAAATTCTATTCGTAATTCGGTATCTACAAGAGACAACAGATGGGCCAGATGGACGGAAAAGTAACGAGCGTAACCGGTGGTGGATCAGGGATCGACAAGGGAATCGCAAAGGCGTTCGTTGATGATGGCTGCTCCATGGTGATCGCCGCTTAGAAGCCCCGTCACAGTTCTTCACCCTACACAACCAGCAAACACGCCGTTTGGGGGCCTGACGCAGTCACTTGCACTTGAAGGGTGAGACCACGGAATAGCGGTCAGTGCACTTCACCCTGGGAACGTGTGGGTTGAACGGCGCGGCGGCAAGTCGGCTACAGGTTGCGACGAAGGACTTGAGCGGCTGGTCTCTACGGCCGATATGGGGTGAACCGCGCTACTTATGGCGACTCTACCCCCTGATGCCAACTTGCTCTAGGCAATTGTTCTTCCACTGGGTCAGGATTATCTCGGCAGAGGTTGAGCAGTTTTCCTGACCGAACTCGTTCCTAACTCACACCTTCAGTAACGGTTTCGTAGTGTGGGCATTGCTAGACTCGATTGAATTTCGTAGCGCTTTGTTCGGAGAAATTTGATGCGGAAATCTCTCGCAGTTCTGTTGGCTGGCATATTTCTTGTTCTGTTTTTTATCGCAGTGACGGTGAACCAGTTCGTTGATACAGCCACAGATCCCGGAGTGATCACGGGGATGTTGGATGATGCTGAGATGTACGACTACATGTACGACAACATCATCGGAAACGTTGTTTACGATATGGTCGAAAACGGAATCGAAGTAAATACAGGTCTCGATGAAGAATCGGCACCAACGATCTTAAATTTCGAGGACACTGATGCTGCAGCTGCAGCGCTGGTCGGCCTGATCAAAACACTTGTACCGCGGGAGTACGTGAAAGCAAAAATCGAAGAAAGTTTGAACGGTATTGTGCCCTACGCGACTGGCGATACCGATGAATTCACTGTCGACCTCGAGGTACAGAAACGTGCTCGCTTAGTGCCGGGTGCCGCAAGGAAAATTGTCACCGACCTAGAATTAACCGAGCGTGTTATTGCAGACATATTGGTCCCCCAGTTCGGCTCATTCTCCGAACAAATATCAGGCCAAGGTCTCGGAATTAGCTTTACAAAAGACGAGATTGAAACTAACGCACGGCTTATTTTCGAGCCAGTGTGGCTCGAGGGCCATCTGTTCGGGGCTATCGATGAAATAACACCGTATTTCGTAGGTGATGCCGATTCGTTCAATGTCACGGTCCGGTTCGACGACAGACTGGTTGTAATGGGCGAAATACTGAAAAACAAACTTGGAAACTCGGACACGCTTTACAACCTCGTATTCGTCCAGGTAGTCGACCCGCTTATAGAACAGACCGTTGCTCATTCAACCACCGTTGGATTTGGTATTTCGCTCACTGAACAAGAAGTTGTCAAAACCTTCGAGATCATCGCTCCTCGCCCGTGGGTAGTTGAGCAGGGCGAAGGTGTTATCGACGAGCTGATCGACTATCTCATCGGTAACACAGACAGGCTTGGTTACACCATCGATCTCTCAGATCGCAAGACGGCCGCAATCACTGCACTGCAGTCGTTGGCTCGATCGAAATTGGAGGAGACGCTCACTGATATTCCTGCATGTACAACGCCGCTAGAACTGCTTGGTGCTGCACAGGATATAAGCTCTAAACAGTTGCCTCGTTGCATTGCGGGCGGGCGGACGACGATCGACACTGCGTTGTTGACACTCGCTCCCGTGATGGACGCACAGGTTACTTCGTTTATCAATGAGCAGGTGCCAGACGAGGTCACATATTCCCAAGAGGAATTCGCAGCGCAGATTGGCGGCAGCTTCGACACGGTTCTCGACATACGGGAACGTATTGCCGCAGGCATAAGTTTCAGCGACCAAGACCTGATCGAACTCATGGCTGGAGATAGTTCTGCAGCGTCGCTAGACGACGCAGAGTCGAACCTAAAGATTCTCGCTGACGGTCTTTCGTTTACCGAAGAGAACATCACGGAGAACCTGACTCCCGAGGCGCAGCAGCAATTTGACGACATCCGTGCATACGTTGGCACTGGACTTTCTCTGCGATGGCTATTGTGGGTATTGGTACTGATTCCGTTAGTGGTCATCGCAGTCATCGTCGGTGGTAGATGGGCAGATCGGCTCAAATGGGCAGGGGGGGTGGCCGTTATCTGCGCGCTGATCGTCTACGGTGGAATTTCGCTGGCCGGGTCGTCGTTCAATGGCATAGCGCAGGAGTATGTACCTGACTACGCGGCCCAAATGAGCGATGAGTTCAAAGCGGACTACCCTCGACTCGGAGCTGAGATCGAGAGCGGTGAGCTAGATGAACGCTTTGAGCGAATGCTCGATTCTTGGCAGTCCAACTGGCGCAACCAGACTGTGCCGTGGGTTATCGCCGGTGCAGTTGCTTTCTTAGCTGGCCTAGTTTTGCAGAGGACGTCTGGCAGCAAGGGAGTCAAGTTCGGTGGTGCCCTTTCTTACTCGGGATCGAGCGCACCATCTCCAACCCTCACCGTTCCAAAAGAGTGGGGCGACGAAGATGACGATGAAAACGCCAGTTCAAGATCTGCGACCGAGAGTTTTGCTGATCCCGATGAACCTGTCGTGACTAACGATTCAGAAGACGATTCCAAGACACCCTAGAAAAGCGTTCTCGCCAGACTGGATCATCCTACAACGCGTCGCGTTCAATCGCCTCGATCACAGTTTGAACCGTCTTGAAAACGAGTTCAAAGTCGAGAGTATCGGCGGTGTCGAAGGGAGTGTGGTAGTTCGGGTTTCTGAAGTTGGCAGTGTCGCTGAGCATCACTGCCGGGATACCGCGACTCCAGAACGGCGCATGGTCGCTCCGACGTAGGTTTCGAACCAGCGGCATCCACCAAGGAACTTCCAACGGAAGAATCGGCAGTTGAATGTCGATTCTTGCCGCACTACTCTCAAGCTGTCTTGTGATATTCCTGCTACTTCCTTTCGACAGAATCAACAGTGAGTTCGCTTCGTAGTTCTGACGTTTAAGTGCGTTGTAAGCGCGCCGGAACAGAAATCGAAATGAACCCGGTAGGCGCTGCTTGAGTGATAGCGATCTAAAACCAATCGATTCGAAGATGATCACAGCAGAGGGATAGGCGCCGGATTGCAGACTCTCGGCGTAACAGGTTGACCCATGAAGTCCCTCGACCGGCGGCTGCATCTCCTCAGCGTCGAATGCAATAAACGTCATTCGTCGCTCCGAACTACGCTCTATCAATACCCTTGCACACTCAAGCATTGCGGCCACACCACTCGCGTTATCGTCGGCTCCGGGTGACCCGGGTACAGTGTCGAAGTGGGCACCGATCAGCAACGGTGGGTTGTCGGTATTTTCTGCGTTCAACTCGCCAACGACGTTGGTACCCCTGCGCTCCGGAATCTGCTGTGGTATGTCGAACGTCTGACGCCGAACACCAAGTCCGATTTCCTCGAATTCGTCGGCGATCCAGTCGATTGCATCCGCGTGTTCAACTGGATTCGTTTTGGAGTTACGTGGCGATACCGCTAGGTGCCTTATGTCGTTTTCGATCCGATCGTTAGAAACCATGTAGGCAATTATCTCGTTGCTCCGCAAGGGTTGGGAGCATCCAGTTGCTCACGGGTTCATTCCCCAAGCGTATACTCCGCCCGCTAGCATATGAAGTTACGAGCGAAGTGGGGATTACTAGGTTCTCGCTCGTCCGAAAATTTGGAGTTGTGATGTACATCCTGATGGTGCGCTTGAAAGTCAAAATAGACCGTATCGAAGATTTTATTGAGGCATCGATCGGTGATGCGAAGGGTTCAGTAATGAACGAACCCGGTTGCCGCCGGTTCGACATCATTCAGGCTGCCAACGATCCAACATCGTTCGCGTTCTGCGAGGTGTATAACGATGAAGCTGCCTTCAAAGCACACAACACGTTCCCGCACTTCAAGAAGTGGGATTCGGCGGTTAAGGATATGCTCGACGGCGAAGTAGAAGTTTCATTCTGCAAGCCGGTGTTTCCACGAGGAGACGCCAACTGGGATTCCTACCGCTCACACATCGTTGAAGACGACTACTTCGCTTCGAGCCTGCACGTGATCCACTCTCCAAAGTACGTCAAGGAAACCGATGTCGACGCGTTCATCGAATCAGTATCATCAGACGGTGTCGGCTCGACTCATGAGGAGCAGGGGTGCCTGCGGTTCGACGTTTACCAGAACGTCAACGACCCGACCGAGCTCTACCTGTACGAGGTATACGCAAACCCCGATGCTTTCGAGTATCACAAGGGCACTCCCCACATCAAAAAGTGGGTCGGTGAAGTGAAGGACATGTACGACACAACCCGTGATGGCGGCGGTCGAGTGGGTCGAAACGTATGGCCGCCCGACAACTGGGTCTGGAGTTCAGGCAAGCCCGCCAGGTAGGCCATATCATCAGGATCGATAAAAAACTAAGCTGCTGCTGCGTCGGCGGACTGCGATAGATCGGTAAGTTCAAACTGTGCTTCGCCGCTGATTACCTTGACGATACCTGTCGGGTACTCAGAGTCGTTGGTTGTAACTACTGTTGAAGGCGGCTCGATCGAGCTAGATGGGATGCGGCTGACTTCCGTCACTGCATTCACAACCATTCCGATGTCCTGGCCGCTTACATCGACGACGACGATGCGGTGTTCATCTGTTCGCTCTGTTCCAGGCTAGAGGAGGAGTTCGGTCTCTATCGGCCCGAGGTTAGATATCCAATCGATAGAAACGGGCTGCGGTGCCGCCGAAGATGTCGGCATTGGCGGATGGGGATAGTGAATCGAGTATTCCGCGGGCAGTATCGGTTACGGTTTTGTATTCAGCAGCAAGAGTGCTGACAGGCCAGTCAGTGCCGAACATCAGGCGGTCGGATCCAAACAGGCCGAGCACGTGGTGCACATAGGGGCGCAGGTCGTCAGGAGTCCAGTTCTGATGATCGGCTTCGGTGACCATCCCAGAGATTTTGCAGTGGATTCCGTTGATGCTTGCTACTTTACGAAGATCAGTTAACCACGGTTCAATAACGTGATCGGCAATAAGCGGCTTTGCGATGTGGTCAACTACTGCTCTGAGATCTGGCACCTGATCCATCACTTGTGGAATAAACGGTAGGTTCGGCGGCTTGGCGAGAAAATCAAACGTAAGCCTGCGTCGCACCAGTTCCTGCAAGCCGTTGATTGCCCCTGAATTGACGATCCAACCGGGGTCTTCCTCACCTTCCCATATGTGACGAACGCCCTTGAAGTACTTGCTTCTCTGAAGTTCATCCAGCGTGTAACCGACCTCGGGATCAGTGAGATCTACCCAGCCGACCACACCAGCGATGAACTCGTAGCGTTCGGCCAGTTCCAGCAACCAGTGTGCCTCGTCGGGTGAAGAAACAGCCTGCACAATTACGGTGTAATTAATACCCACACTCTCAACGAGAGGCGCAAGATCATCGGGTCCGTAGTTAGTTGCCAGCGGGCTGCCATCAGGCATCCACGAGTAGTCGAATCGATCGATCTGCCAAAAATGATGATGGCTGTCTACTACTGGAACACTGGGCAATATGCGTACCTCAATTGAACTTTAGAGATAACTCTGAACGTTTCGATAACCACGTACCATTGGCCACTAAACCACTATTTTCCCGATTTCCGAGGATCCCACCGTTGCTGTGTTGTGCTTGCCAGCGAAGTTCGCGTCGCCGTACCAGAGCTCGCCGTCTTTGATCGACAGTCCGTGTATGTAAGCATCACCGGGATCCATTGTGATGCGTTCTTTCTCAGCACCCGATTCGATGTCGTATTTCACAACAACATTGTCGGTTGTGTGAGCGCACCACAGCCCATCACTTACCCGGGCTAATCCGTGTAGTCGTTGCAGTTCAACTTCGAAGCTGTGGACGATCTTGTAGTTATCTGAAGGGTCGGCCAAATAGATTGCCAGCGGGTTGAACGCGGTTATCCAAATTTTGCCCTCATCCCACTCGATCCCATGAATACCCCCGCCGTCTGGTGTGCGAAATCGGTCGACTGCCTCGCCAGTTTTCAAGTCGAGCTTGTATATGTAACCGAGCCCCGTGTCGGTCGAACGTTTTGGCCGCGAGACAGAGTGGCCGTTCGATGCTGTCCACAGGAAGCCGCCGCCCACAGTAATTCCAGAGCCGTTGGCTGTTGGAGTCGGAATGGTTCGCAACAACTTGCCAGTTTCATCGACCACGTAAACGTTGTCGGTCTTCTGATCCATGATGAACAAACCCTCGTCTGTCCATTGCAGCCCGTTTGGCATCTCACATGGGGATTCGATCTGTTTTACGGCTTTCATGGCGCTTCTTTTGGGTACTAGTTGGGAGGATTAGTTCGTTATTTGAGGCGGAAATCTCGTTTTCCAAACGTTGAATTTTGTTTCCGCAACGCAATATTGTTTCCGTTGAGCCTCAGAGTCAAGTGAAGATTGGAGAAACCGAAACCTACACCATGTTGGCGCTACCACCAACGCGACTTGGATAGTTTGGTCGGTAGTTTTGCTGAAATTAGAGTTAGAATAGAAGAGTGAAGTCGATTTGGGCGATCGCAACTATTTGATTTATATAAAAATTCTCCCCGCCTTCGCCCAACACGACTCACCTGTGAAAATAGCCGCCGAATAGAGCGAGCCGCGATGGCTGCGCGTTCGGCGAGACTTATTAGGTGGTGGCTTAAATGCCCTCGAAGTCTTCTAAACAGTCGACTGTCCGCGACGACGATCGCGTGATGGTATTCATCGACGGAAGCAACCTGTACCACGTTCTCACTCAGGGCTGTGGCAGGCACGATCTCCAGTTCGACAAATTCGCCCTTAAACTGGCCAACGGTCGCAAACTGCAGAGAATTTACTATTACAACATCCGCCAGGAATCCGACTCAAACCCAAACATGGGCGTCGAACAGCAGAAATTCCTCGCTTCGATGTACGACACACCGTACGTCGAAGTTCGTTTGGGGATCTGGAAACAGCGTGGCGATGTGATGATCGAGAAAGGTGTCGACGTTATGTTGGCTACCGACCTCGTGACCAACGCTTACAACGATCATTACGACACGGCTATCGTCGTCAGTGGTGATTCTGATTTTTACCCTGCGCTCCAGGCGGTGAAAGACGTCGGTAAGCACGTCGAAGTCGCTGCGTTCGACATGAACCTGTCGGCAGAATCGAGTCGTACGGCAGACGTCGTTGTGAAGTTTACAAAGACGTTCTTCACCGGGCTCTGGATGACTAGGGCACAGGCTCGATCCCGATCCGCAGCGTCATCACGACCAGAAGTGACCGATGAGGCCGCTTCACCTAACGGTGAGGACAAGGGTGCCACCAAGGCAGCCACGGCTCGACGATCCAGCACGCGGCGTACGTCCGCAGCAGGAACGAAGATACGAAAAACCACGACCCCGCGGGCTCGTAAGCCAGCGGCTAGTAAATCTGAAGAAGCAGGCGCAACTCCAGCTGTGGAAGAGACGAAAACGTCATCTGGAAGCAGCATGCGCCGTACGCCAACTCGTAGGAGAGTCGGTGGTGCAGGATCGACGCCAGCCAATGGTAATGGCACGGGCAACGGGCGATCGGCACCAAAGCCGCCACCGTTGCGGAAGTCGTCATCAACAACAGAAGAAGCACCGAAAGAAACTTCGGATGCCGAACCAGTTGGCAGCCCGACTCGACGTCGAAACTGGCGCGGGCGTCTTGGGCTCAGTAGCGACGAAGAGTAAATATCGTCAGCGCTTTGCGTAAACAGTCAGAAAAAGGATGGCGTCGAATTTCGGCGTCATCCTTTTTTGTTGGATGATTGGCTCGATTAGCGTTTACAACTGCGTTGACCACCAGAACCGTGGATGCTAGCTTCGGCTGTGCACCCAAATCAGCGTAGCGCCAGAGCGCCAAAGGGTTCAACGAGGATCAAATAATGCCGTCCCTACAGAGCTTGCTAGATCAGGTTGAGTCAGCGACCAACGAGATAGTTGAGCTAGAGCAAACACTCGTCCGAATCCCATCAGTAAATACCGGCTTGATGCCGACCGGCGGCGAAACCGCTGTAGCTGAGTTCATCCGGGACTGGCTCGACGAGGACGGTTTGTCTTCTGAGATTCTTGCTCGAGATGCCGATCGCGGAAACATCATTTCGGTTTACCCGGGCTCCGACGACGATACGCGGTTGATGCTGATGTCACACACTGATGTGGTTCCTGTTGAAGATGAGACTAAATGGAACTGGGATCCTTTCTCCGCCGAGATATCCGAAGGCAGGATCTATGGTCGGGGTGCGTCCGATTGCAAGGCATTGCTGACCTGTCAGTTAATGGCAATGGCGATTATGAAGCGGTCGGGCGTGCGATTGGATCATGGACTCCGGCTCGTTAGTGGAGCTGATGAAGAGCATGGAGGGCGCTGGGGATTTGGCTGGCTTGCAGACAATCACTCCGAGTCTCTGAAGTCACAATTTGCAGTTAACGAAGGCGGCGGAACTCCCGTTGAGATGGGCAACACGCTTACCTACCTGCTCGGAACCGGTGAGAAGGGCCGAATGGAGCTACACATCACTCTGCGTGGGGAAAGCGCCCACGCTTCGGTGCCATGGACTGGCGTGAATGCCAGTTACAAGCTTTCGAGGGCGCTGGGTGCGATCGAGGGCTATCGGCCAGAGCTGGACACTTCGTTGGAGATTTTCGACCATGTCGGTTCGTTCGGCGTCGAGGAAAAGCCTTCGCCAATGAATATCGACCGTATCATCGCCGAGCTAAACGAAACATCACCCCGGCTTGCTTCTTTGCTCAGGGCGCTATCTCGAATGGTGCTGACGCCAACGATGATGTCAGGCGGTATCAAGTCGAACAGTGTGCCCGAGGAAATCCAGTTGACGTGCGACATTCGGACGCTGCCCTTCCAGGACGAGGCGTATGTGCGGCGAGAGCTGGATCAGGCGTTTGAGGGTATCGAGGGCCTCGAGTACGAGATCGACTATATGTCAGTTCCAAATTCATCGGAGTTTGAGACCGAGTTGACTGGTGCAATCCGCAAGGCTCAAGCGGTCGCCGTCGGTCGAGACGACATCCAGTGGATACCGACAATCAGCAACGGGTTTACCGATTCGAGGTTCACACGGAACATCGGGATAGTGACGTATGGATTCACCGGATCACATCCGGATGATGACCCGATGCTTTCACGCGCTCACGGGACCGATGAGTCTGTCGGTATCGCCTCGCTGATAAGTGGAACCCGAAGCATGCTCGCAATCGCGTACGACATCTGCGGCGCCCGATGAGCGAGACGTCAACGAGCAACTCAAAACCTAACGTTCTCTTCATCATGGCCGACCAGATGAAGTCTTCGGTACTCCGGATGTATTCGGAAATCGGTATCGAAACTCCAGCCTTAGAACGCCTCGCCAGCGAAGGTGTTCAGTTCGAACATGCGATCACTCCTCACCCGCTTTGTGTGCCGGCGCGGACGTCGGTGATGACCGGTCGTTATCCACACTCGACAGGCTGTAGGCGCAACGAAACGTTGATGCCTGAAAACGAACAGCACGCCTTTCGCATTTGGAAAGAGAACGGCTTTACGACGGGGTTAATTGGTAAGAATCACTGTTACATCGAACCGTCAGATCTAGAGTTGTTTGACGTTCGACTAGAGGTTTCTCACGGTGGTTTGCCAGCGCAGGGCATTTTTGTAGATTATAAGGGCGAGATCCCCGGTACCACAGGTATGGAGTGGGTTGTGCCTGAACCCGAAATTATGGCGTGGCACGAAGATCGCAAATCACTTTCCAAGAATGCGCAAAGCCCCCGAATCGCCTACAAAGTTTCCGATAGACCAGTAGAGCACTTTGGCACATCAATCATCGCTTCACAGACCGAAGCATTCTTCGACAAGTATGTCGCTGGAGAATTTTCCGATTCAGATGACCCGGAGCCGTTCGCACTCTGGGTTTCGTTCCCCGATCCCCATGAGCCTTACGAAGTACCCAGGCGATACGTGGAGATGCATCCGCCCAAAGATGTGGTCATGCCGCCTCAGCGAATTGACGAGTACACCGATGGCACAGCACCGGAACGAAACAGGGTGCTGGCGAGGATGATGCGGCAGACCGACGATTCCGAGGAGCATCGTCGAGGCATCATAAGCGTATATCAGGCGATGACACGATTTGTTGATGACGGCATCGGAAGAGTGCTCGACAAGCTTGAAGAAGTTGGGCTGCGCGACAACACTATCGTCGTGTTCACCGCCGACCACGGTGATTTTGGTGGCGAGCACGGCATGGCTGTAAAGGGCGGCGTGTTCTACGACTCGCTTGTGCAGGTTCCCCTGATAGTTTCATGGCCAGCAGGCGGCGTTCCCGAGGGTGCCGTCGACAGCTCGATGGCCAGCACGCTCGATATTGTTCCGACACTGCTCGAACTGCAGGGACTGGCCTCATTCGGGGGTATCGGCGCTGGTTGGGCAAGGGCGGCTGATCAAAAAACGACCGCTCTCAGCGAGGCTGAAACAAGGCGGATGCAGGGACGTCCGCTCTCGACAGTGACTTCTGCCGCACCACGAAGCGCGGCGTTTTCCGAGTACGGTGCCGGTGGTCCACCTGTGACCATGGAGCTACTCGACAAACTAGAAAAACCACTCGGGTATCACTCGATCATTGAAACGTTGTGGGCACGGGAGGCCGAGGGCCGTCGCAAGATGGTTCGAACTCCAGAATGGAAATTTATTACTGATCCGATGGCTCGCGGCGCGTCGTTGACTTCAGGATCGGATGGCGGGCCCGGTGATGTCGATGAACTCTACGACCTGATGAAAGATCCGTGGGAGCTTAAAAACGTCGCCCATCTCCCGGAAAACGCTGCAGTGATCTCTGAAATGCGTTCGTTGCTCGCTGGTTGGATGATCGATACGGAAGATCCGTCGCCGGTAGATGTTCCCGACGCGATTGGTCGGGGCTTTCCACGCTAGCGGTTGTTTCCGCAGGCAGAGCCCACTTAGGCGATCTGAATGTCACTGGCGACCTGTGTCTGCGGAACGTGGAGCTTCGTACGGCAGCCCCGAAGACCACATCCGAGCACACGGCCTCGATGCACCAAGCTTGAGGCGCGCTATCGCTGGATTCCTGTCACTAGGCTAACCCGATATTGTCTGTCTGTCGGCTACACTCTGCGCCAGTGATTTGGCTCTGGGTGATATCCGAAAGGCAGGACGAGTTTGAAAACGAATCCCCTAAAGGCTGGCGTCGAGCGAGGCGAACTTCAGATCGGCACGTGGGTCAACATGATGCGCAATCCGGCGTCACTGACCATGTTCAAGCAGGCAGGGCTCGACTTTATCCGCCTCGACATGGAGCACTCAGGGCCGTCGATCGAAACGGTGGCGGACTTCGCTGCCATGGGAAGGGCACTCGGTTTTCCTGTGATGGTTCGGCCGCCTGAAGCGAACCGTGAATGGATTACTCGGTTGCTCGATGTCGGCATCTACAACCTGCATTGCCCGCAAGTCGACACCCCCGAACACGCCGCTGAAATCGTCAGTGCCTCCCGTTACACGCCAAGGGGTTCTCGAGGAATGGGTGGTGCGAATTCGGGCAATGATTTTGATGTGACTTCGATGCCGATTATGGAACGCTTTAAGTTCACTAACGATCAAGTGTTCATAACCGTGATGTTCGAATCGGCACAGGCTTTCGAGCATGTCGATGAGATTGCGTCTATGGACGGGATTGACGCGTTGACGCTCGGACCGCAGGATCTTGCGCAGGATTTGGGTGTATTTGGCACCCCTGATCAGGATCGTGTGCTGGACGAGAAACGGATGCAGATCATCGAGGCTTCGAACAAGTACGGCAAGACCTGTGCAATGTTGGTCCATTCGTCCGAGCAGGCGCGTCAGTGGCGAGATGCCGGTGTGCTTCTGGTGAACTATTCGACTGAAATAAGCGTTTTGATGGACGGGTACAAATCGGCGTTGAGCGAAATCAGAGGATAGTCCGCTTGCGGAGAACCAGTTCTGACTCGTCGGTGATGCCCGGGGCTTTTTCGATTTTGTCCAGACACTGCTCGATGATTTCGAGATGCGAAATTATTGGGTGCTTTTCTTGTGCGCTACTCATAGCCAGGTAATTGTTATTCGCATCGGTTCCATGTTTCGAGGGGAGGGGGAACTACGCGAATTTACTGAGCCTCTAAGATGCCCCTCGACCAGAATTGTTTGTATCTGATCCCAGTTGTACACCGTTTGGACTGGGGAGTCTGGAACCAACAGATGGCTCAAATGCCGTAAGGAATTAGATGGCACGTACGAGTTCGGTGGTGTCATTTGATGGAGTACAAATCACCTACAATGTCTCCGGGGAGAATGTGCACGACGATGTTGTGACGATTGTGTTTGTTCACGGCTGGACATGTAACCGAACACACTGGGAAAATCAGGTTTCGGCGTTTTCGGATAGGTGGCGGTCAGTAGCGATTGATCTCGCTGGCCATGGCGATTCAAGCCTCGGCCGTACCGACTATTCTGTGCCAAACTTCGCTCAAGACGTAGTTGCTGTGCTCGATCATGAGCAAGTCAGCCGGGTAGTCCTGATTGGGCATTCAATGGGCGGAATGGTAATCATCCACGCGGCAGAAATGCTCGGTGAGCGGGTGGTTGGTCTAGTGGGCGCAGATACGTTCAAGTTTTTACGCCAAGATCCCGCGAGCGGAAAGCAAGCCGAGCAACTGGAAATATTGAACAGCGACTACCATTCGACAGTCTCAGAGATTGTTTCGAGCTTGTTCACCAACGACACACCAGACGTGATACGAAAAAACATATCCGCTGGCATGCTGGCTGCTCCCAAAGAAGTAGGCATGGGAGGGATGAGGGCAATGGTGAAAGATGTGGCGCTATTTGACGCTGTGTCGGGCTTCCAGTTTCCGAAGTTCGCGTTCAATGCAACAGGAAGACCTATGGACGAAAAGGCGGCAAGCGATGCTGGGATCGATGTGCGTTATCTTCCGACGAACGGCCACTTCGTCATGAACGAAGACCCTGATGGATTCAATCGTTTGCTGGATGAAGCGTTGAGGGGGATGTTTGAATAACCTCAGTTGTTCCAGTCGAAGGTGTAACCTCTCCGACTGCAGCGTGTCAAATTACAGTTCGCACAATCAGAGCTAACTCGGAGTAAACATGCAAACACGACAGCTCGGAACCGATGGGCCTGAAGTATCGGTCATCTGCCTCGGGGCCTGGCCGCTCGGCGGTGGCATGGGCGTTATCCCTGATGATCAGGCGATCGCCACGATTCATGCTTCGATAGGTGCAGGTGCCAATTTTATTGATACAGCCGAGGGCTACCGGACCAGCGAGGGAGTGCTGGGCAAGGCGCTCAAAGGTCGGCGAGACGATGTGATTCTCGCTACAAAACTTACGGGCGACCATTCGCTGGAGCACATGACCTCGGCTATCGAAAACAGCCTGCGATCACTTGAGACCGACTATGTTGATCTCTATCAACTGCACAGTCCTCGCCCAGCGACTCCCATCGAGGAGACAATGGCGAATTTGGAAAAACTGCGGGACGAAGGAAAGATTCGCTACATCGGGGTGTCTAATTTTTCGGGTGAACAGCATCGTGAGGCAGGTCAGTACGGGACGATTCACAGTTCACAGCCTCGGTACAACATGCTCTTTAGACACCCGGAAGAACAGATTCTGCCCGCGTGTCTCGAACTTGGGATTGGCGTGATTCCGCACTCCCCACTGGCGAAAGCGATGCTCACGGGCAAGTATCGACCAGGCCATGTGTTCCCGGCTGATGATGAGCGGACGGGAAAGCGCGAATTCGAAGACGACGTGTTCATTCCGGCCATGCAAGTCGTAGAAAAACTTCTTGAATGGGCTGGCGATCATGGACGTGAAGGTGCGCAATTGGCGATTGCTTGGACACTTGCTCATCCGGCCGTTACAAGTTGCATCGTGGGCGCCAAAACTCCAGAGCAGGCGATATACAACGCAGCAGCTGGTGATTGGCGATTGTCAGAAAGTGACATGGCTGAGCTTGCGCACATTCTTGGCGATTTTCAGATAACCGTTTAGTCCATCGATCTTCTTCATTCGAGAACCAGATCAACCATGAAATTTAGCTTTGCAACATCTTGTATAGATCATCCGGATTGTGCGCGGTACGCGATCGATTTCGCCATTGAGCACGGATTTAACGGGATCGAATTCAATGCACCCGATCTTTATCTCGCAGACTTGAACAAGGCCGATCGGGACTATCTTGTTTCGGCGTCGAATGAACACGGCTTTCGTAACACCCATCACTTTCCTCCGTCAGCGCTGCCGGGTTCACACGATACAGAACGGCGGGTAAAAGACCTTGTAAGCCTGATTTCCGAAATTAAAGTTGCCGGAGAACTTGGGGTGAAAGTGATAGTTCTTCATCCGGGTCGACTCGATGTAGCTGGGGTCGAAAGAGAGGATGTATCCGAAGTCGACCGTGCGTTGGCGATGTCGTACTACATCGATTTTGTGAAGTCGGCAGCACCAATCGCAGAAGAGTCAGGCGTGATGATCGGACTCGAAAACATGCACTACAACCCGGGCTGGGTGATTCGTTCGCACGAAGAGCTAGCCGAGTCAGTTGATCGAGTCGACAGCTCGGCCGTTGGAATCACTTTCGACGTCGGGCACGCATGGGGATCCGGTGGCGTCGAGGCTGGGATCAATATTCTCGGAGATCGTATTACGCACGTGCAGGTTCACGACGCTCGGGGGCCAGAGGGTGCCCGAAACGTGAAAGACCAGCACAAAGAGATCGGCACCGGCCTACTTGACTGGGCAGCCGATGCCCCCGTCGGCAAATTTGTGGCGGAAAACGGGTTCGTGGCCGTTATCGAAACGTCAGGTTTCGTAGATAATCGTGAGGAGATATGCCTTCGGAGCCTCGACCTGCTACATGATCTCTGGAACTAGCAAATCGACGCCTGAAATCAATATTCCGACTCCTGCGGAGGGATCTTCGGCAAGGCAGCGGAGCCGGGCATTGCGTGGACTCCAACCTTCCACGTCAAATCCAGCAGCACCCAGAATCCTCTCGGCCTAGATGAGTCCTTTCAGGAACTCGGTGAATCCGTCGAGAACCATGTTGTAGCCCATCAGCATGCCGCCCTTTTCGGTCATATCCTTCTGCTCGGCAGAAGTGTGCAGGATCAGCTTTGTCTCATCACCCTGATCTTCGAACAATACCGCGACCGTCACCATATTGCTCGCATCATTCGGGATCGACTTGGTCCAGACGATTTTTTCGCCAGGAACGATCTCGTCGTATCGGTTCTCGACTTGCTTCTCACCGTCGCTACCCGGCCACGACATGGCGTATATCCACGAACCACCAACAGCAAAGTTTCGCTCGACGGTTCTGGTTGTGACGCCAGTTGGGCCCCACCACTGAATCGATGTTGTTATGTTCTGCTCGTGCTACGCTTTCACTCGAATCTCGTCCCATTGCCACGGAGCCTGAAATCCGATGCCCCAAACCCACGAAATCGTTGCCACCGAGTACTACCGAACTTTCGCCAAGTTCCACCCCGTTCTGGCGACCATTCAGCCCGGCGACTCGGTTGTGACGAAGACGCTCGATTCGGGTGGGCAGGATCTGCACGATGAGCATCTGCACGAGCCTGGGAATCCGCTGACAGGGCCTTTCTACATAGAGGGAGCCGAGCCGGGCGATTCGATCTCGGTTCGGCTCGACAAAGTCCGACTGAATCGCAACTGGGGCTACACGTCGGTTCGACTGGGTCTGGTTTCGCTTACGCCTGATCACGTAGCGAACGTCTTTTCGAACGACTACAAGATGGACCTTGTGCGTAAGGATCGTTCCGACATGCTGCCGTGGGACATCGATCTTGGACGAAACGTCGTGAGTCCCCGCCACCCGGAGAGTCCATCTCAGGTAAGGGAATTCCCAGCGCAGCCTATGCTTGGCTGCATTGGTGTTGCGCCCGAAGGAGAGTTCACGCCCACATCGGGGCCGTCGGGTCCTTACGGTGGCAATATTGACTACAACATGATTCGTGAAGGGGCGGTCGTGCACCTACCCGTGTGCCAGCCGGGAGCGTTCCTGTACGTTGGGGACGGGCATGCGCTGCAGGGTGATGGAGAGCCGCTAGGCAACGGAATTGAGACCTCGATGGACGTCGAGTTTTCGGTGACGCTGAACAAGGGCAAGACCATCGCCGGACCGAGAGTCGAAACGGACGAATTTATTATCAGCGTAGGAAGCCAACCTGAATTCGCCAGCTCTCTTAACCGAGGGCTCCAACTCGCCACCACCGACATGGTGCAGTGGCTGGCGGCTGATCACGGATTTGAAGATTGGGCTGCCCACACATTGGTAGGCATGGTCGGGCAGTACGATGTGGTGACAGTGGCAGGAAGCATGGCGCTGCGCGTGCCGCGTGAGCATCTAGGCGGGCAAGGCTAGCAGCTCAATACCATCAACATCCTGAGCCCCCGTCGAAGGGTCATTTTCAGGATCTTCGGCTGGGCGTCGCTGAATGATGACATACTCCCTGACGAACACAGCAAAGCAACACACGAGAATGGATCTGAACACACACCATTGTTTGATGCGCTGAAGTACAAAGATTTCCAGTGGATATGGGCGAGCCAGACCGCTCACGCGTTTGCATTGTGGGCGCAGATGGTGGCTTTGCCGCTATTGGTGTTGGAAATTACCGACAACAGCGCTGCCCATCTCGGCGGGGTAATTGCCGTCCGGACGGTTCCAGCACTACTTCTGGGACCATGGGCGGGAGTGGTTGCCGACTGGTTCAATCGCCGCACGATCCTGATATTTACCAAGTGGGCCAACCTGGTGCTCAGCATTGTCATTGCAGTGTTGGTGGCATTGGGAACCGTTGAGTTGTGGCACGTTTACGGCTGGATGTTTATGAGGGGAGCGACGCAGGTGTTCGACCAGCCCGCTCGCTACTCCATGATCCCGTCGATACTCCCCGGTCATCTGGTTACCCAGGGCATGGCGCTGTTGAGTTCTACCCAGAATTTCATGCGCATTATCGGTGCGACTCTAGCCGGGTTCATTGCGGAATATTTTGGGCTTTCGTGGACGTTTATCGTGATAGCGATCACTGCGGCGACCGGACTCTTGGCCACCTATCAAATTCACGTGGCGGCGAACGAACGAGCCGGAACCGCTGGCGTCAAAGGTATGACTAGGGGATTGATCGAGGGGGCGAAGTTCTCGATTCGAAATCGCACGATTCGAGGGGTCCTGATCATCTCGCTCATCTACTTCACATTTGGCATGTCGTTCATGCAGGTTTTCGCACCGTTGTTTGCGGTAAAGGTGCTTGAGATTGGACGTGACGGTCTGGGGATGATGCTTGCGCTGACCGGGGCCGGTGCGCTTGTTGCCTCGTTAGTCGTTGCACGAACACAGCCCACTCGACTTGGCCTGATTCTTCCGGCAACTGTGATCTCGATCGGTGCTGCGCTGGCTCTATTCTCGTTGTCGACTTATCTGCCTAGACCTGTGGGGCTTTTCCTGCCGTTGGCGCTTGTGACGGTCATCGGGGCGTCACAGACGTTGTTCATGTCACTTAGCCGGGCAGTGATGGTCAAAGCAGCACCATCCGATATGCGAGGTCGGGTGCTTGCGTTCATTTCTATGGACAGGGCAATGATGGCAGCCGGCGGTGCCGTCGGCGGAATACTTTCTGCTGTTTACGGAGCTCAGCCGATTCAGGTTGTCTTTGGTCTGACGTGCGTCGTAGGAGGCACGCTGGCGTTTATTTTCCTACGTGAGTTGCGGCAGTTCAGGATGGTGGATGAGGCGGTGGCTGACGCTGATGGCGAGCAAGACACGGTCGCAAAGGCGGGCGCGGCTGGGTCGTAGTGCCGGGTGTGAAGGATACAGACGCCTAGCTTGATAATTTCGTGCGAGACATTTGTCGATTTGATAGAAGTGGTAGTGGATTGATCGTGCCG
>JAPYUK010000081.1 GCA_029936155.1 Dehalococcoidia bacterium
TCTTAGCTTTCAGTGCAGCTTTTAGATCAGCTGGTTTCATATTGTCCTCTTCAGTGCCTAGGGTGACGGGAGATCGAATGACGCACTGGTCTTTTTGTGGCTCCGGCGTACGCGGAGCGTAATAGTACCCGAACAAACCACAGCGCGTTTCCAGATCGGACACAGTTCGAGCGCGGCACCGCGTGATGCATCGAAGTAGATCAGCACGACCATCGGGGACGTGCTAGTTCATATCGAGCGGAGAATCTGCGAGTTACCACCAACTTAAATCGTCAGATTCCTCGATAAAAACCCCACGGCTGTACGAGTGAAATCAAGTAGTCTCGGTTGCTGTGATCCTAATAGTCATTAGAAAATTCTTAGCACATGGTCCATGGTGGGTTGCCGCCGTGGCAACGGTTGCGCTCATCGTCCTGTTCGGTTGCACGCCGAGTTCCAGCAGCGAGACTGCCACCAGCGCGCCATCTATGGCGCCGACATCAACAGTGCCACTGGAAGCACCGCCCACTGCGACCTCGGTTCCTGCCACGGCTACACGCGTACCGCCGCCACCAACCGCCACGCCTGTACCGACAGCCACGGCAACATCTCGGCCAACCGCGACTCCAATCCCTTCTCCAACCTCGATACCGACGGGCACCGCGACATCTATTCCAACGTCCACACCTGTGCCAACGTCCACACCTGTGCCAACGTCCACACCTGTGCCAACGTCCACACCTGTGCCAGCGGCCACAGCGTCGACAATGCCTATTCCAGTGCCTACCGTATCGGCAGGCATCCTTCCCGTAGGGATGATCTCAGCATTCACTGTGTCCGAAACTCTCGACCTGCAGCCGACAGCCACATCAACGCCGTTTCCTGCCCCATCGACGCCGTTTGAGCAGCCGACAGCAACGCCTGAGAGCAGCGGAGATCTTCAACCGTACTTTGGCAGTGGGCAACCTGTTCGAGTTCGTAATCCCAATGGTGGTCCATTCGTGGAAAAGTCCGATTTACTGGTCGACTTCTTCGTCGTCAACGCCGGATCCGCGACGGTTACGGGTGACTACTACATCGATCTTTACATAGACGACAATTTTGCTCAGCGGTACCCCGGAATAAACATTGCGCCGAATAACTTCATATTCATCGAAGGTGGAACAGGGCTACTGGATCTATTCCAGCTTCAGCCTGGTGAGCACGAAGTAAAACTGGTGATCGACCCGACAAACCTGATTGCAGAATTGTCGGACGGCGATAACACATACGTGCAGAGCTTCACCTGGGACGGGTCAGCCATACCAACCCCTTCGCCCGGAGACCGATTGCCAAACCTATCGCTCGTAGGCGGCTCGACGGGCATCATCGCCGCACCTTTTGCAGGAGCAGCCACGTCCGGGGGCCTATCGACCAAAGGTGAGACTTTCCTGTCATTCCAAGTACTTAATGATTCGCCCATCTCTATCGACAACAGCTTCGGCCTGAACGTGATGTTTGACGATGTGATGGTTAACCATGCTCGCTACTCAGGACTCCTTGGTGGTGAATACATCATGCTCGACTGGCAAGAATTAGCCAGCCAGATCCGTATTACACCGGGTGAGCATACGATCAAGCTGATCGCCGATCCTAGCGGTGCGATCACGGAGTCTGATGAGTCCGACAATTCGGTTGAACTTACTCTTACGTGGGGCACCAACGAGCCAATACCAGCACCTACTCCCGAAGTGTCGCGGGGCGCACCGATACGTGAGATCCAGGTATTCCCAAACCTGACTGGATTCCGCCCTCACGGCTGGGATGCCGCTATTTCCGCCAGTAGTGTCGCCGATGCGCTGTTACACGGTAGGGATGGCAATGTATTCGCCTCAACAGACACTGTTATTTCAATTGCAATACGAAACTCGAGCAGAGTTAGCTCAGCGGCATCGGGAGCGTTCGAGACACAGATATTTGTCGATGGTCAGTTGCTCGAAACTATTCCACTGAGTTCGGGCAATGATGCTGGAAGTTACTGGACCGAATCGGTGACTATTCCGGCTGGCGATCTCGAACCGGGGCAGCACATGGTGTCGATGGTTGTCGACTCCCTCAACGACGTTTTCGAAACCAGCGAAGACGACAACTCGCTCGCTCGATGGTTCGAGTTCCTTCCCGGTACGCCTGAGATCGCAATTGATCCTGAGGTGTTTGTGATTGGTGACACCGAGCTACAAAGCCTACTGGCTCCACTAACGACCACTGCATTCACTGACCAAATTAGAGCTACAACAGGATCAGGCTTCGACCTACCAGACTGGTCCGTAGACATCGAAAACGCCGGCAGGGCCGGTTACTACCTCGTTACGGGGCGTGATCTCGACGAGGAGCGAATCGTGATGCACCTCCTACCGCACGATCAGTTCATTGCGGCGTATTTCAACGCCTGCATGACCGACTACTTCCTGCTTTCAGACCTTACCTATATAGCCAACTATGACGCCTGCACCAGGGATCGCGGCGAGATTGGTTTCAAGTCCCGCCTAAACGGTAAAATCCACGTCTACGTTGATCTCGTAGAGTCTCCAATCACTGCGCTCGTAGCCTACTTCCACGAACTGGGGCACGCCCTCCAGGATATTGAAAACCCCGTTCAAACAGATGCCAACATGACGTTGATATTGCGTGGCCTGTTTGAAGCCGAAGCACAGATATTCGATGCGGCCGCACTCCGAGCGATTGAAAGCTATATGGGGATCGATCTGATGAGAGCCCCTGACAACACCGTGACTCGAAATCTAGCCGAGTTCATCCTCGACAACAGCAAAGCCTTGAGTGGATCGGCCGAGCACGTTCTCGGCCACACGCTGTTGTGGCACGAGGTGCTCGCCGATACATCTATGCTGAACCTCGACGATGAACTTCGCGCCAACAAGCGACTCTCCGGTGCAAGCGCCAAGTTGCTGTTCGACTATCTCGTCTCGCTGGACCCTGCCGACTTACCGGCATGGCAATCGGTAATCTTCTCGGACTCAGGAAGAGCCGATGAGTTCGTCGCCATCTCGCTCAGTCGGCTGGAATCAGGCTT
>JAPYUK010000036.1 GCA_029936155.1 Dehalococcoidia bacterium
CGGGGGACGAGATTCGAACTCGCGACATTCTGCTTGGAAGGCAGATGCTCTGCCAGCTGAGCTACCCCCGCAGCGCCGAACTGAAATCAGTTACGACAACTCGTTAAATATAGCAGTTTCGCAGTTGGATGGTTGGAAGAAACGTAGTTGCGAGCGGTGGCTTTAAAAGCGTATTGGCTATCTGCCTGACAAAAAGTGACGGTACTCAATCGGCGTCAGATTACCGTGATCCGCGCCACTATTTTGTCACCTAGTATCCCGACATTCGAGAACTTGGTGCGGAACGATGAATTGGGTATCGAGCACTCTAGACGTTAGGGGCTCGACGGAGTTTCTTCATGACGCCGAGTTCGCTTTCGTAGACCTTTTTTACGCCATCGCCCAGCGCTAATTCGACGACTCGAATATCTCTAACGAGTTTTGCGACTCCCTGAGGCTCTACTGACGCAGATTGATCGCTACCCCACATTGTGCGGTCGAGCGTGATGTGCCGCTCGATCAGCCGGGCCCCGAGTGCAGCTGCTGTGAGTGTAGGGGCGAGGCCGACTTCGTGTCCGGAATACCCGATCGGGGCATCAAATTCTTCGCCAAGTGTGTGAATCATTCGTAGGTTCAATTCCGAAGGATCACACGGGTACGCGCTTGTCGAATGGCATATAACCAACGGATTATCTGAAAATACAGCCACTGCTGCTCGAATTTCGTCCATCGTCGACATTCCGGTGGAGAGGATGACAGTTCGGCCAGTTGCAGCGATTTTTGTTAACAGTGGAATATCAGTTACCGAGGCGGACGCAATTTTGTAGCAAGGCGTGTCGAATTCGTCTAGGAAATCGACCGATTCTTCGTCCCACGGCGAGGCGAACCAATCCACATTTTTCGATTCGCAGTAGTCCGATATCTCTCGATATTCGGCTTCATTGAACTCAACTTTGTGGCGGTAGTCGATGTACTTCATTACGCCCCAGGGAGTATCACGCTCGATATCCCACTGGTCTCGCGGAACGCAAAGTTCGGGAGTTCGTTTTTGAAATTTCACGGCGGACAGCCCGGTTGATGCCGCGACGTCGACAAGTTTTTTCACAACTTCGATGTCACCGTTGTGGTTTATTCCAATTTCTCCGACGAGGTATATCGGCTCATCCGGCCCTACGTAACTGGAGCCAATTTTGACACTCGGTACCATCTGGACAATTCCTGTGCTGAAGAAGCTGATCGACGATCAAGGTGCTCGTCGTGAAATACACATCAAGGATATATGCCGTGGCATCTCATCACATGCCTATTTGAGGGCTGCAAGGACATTCTTCAATTGGGCTGTCGAAGAGCAGTACATCGCTGTAAGTCCTTGTAAGAACTTATCCGTCAAAGTACCAAATGCTGATCGCTACACGCTCTCTGCAGAGCAGTTGACGCTGCTAGTTGAAGCTTGCGATACAGATATTCATTCTGTCGTTGTCACACTGCTAGCGGATACCGGCATTCGTAGAAGTGAACTTGCATACATTCGGATTGGTGATCTGGATATGACTGCCCAGACGATTCGTATTAAGGGCAAAGGTAAAAAACGAAGAGTTGTGAGGTTCGGAGATGTCACAGCCTCTCATGTGAAATCTTGGATTCAAACTAGACCGGCGGCTGAACAGTTGTTGGGAATTTCGGCGGTAGGAATATCGTCTCTACTGGTCGCTTTGGGCAAGAAAACTGGAATCAGATGTAATGCCCACTCGTTTAGGCGATTGTTTGCCTGTGAAGCGATCAGAAACGGCATGAACTTGTTTCACGTTCAATCCTTGCTCGGTCACTCAACGCTAGAAATGACCCGTTTATACGCACACGAGGTTGGATCAGAGGATGCATTAGCTAGCTACCAGCCCACAGTGACGTTTTAAGCAGGGGTATGCCCACTGATTCCGTCATACAGCGATCACACGGCTATTGAGGTAGAGTGCCGTTGAGGTCGGTACAAAGGTACGCAGGCCATTCAGACCCACAGACTACTTTGCGGTATGCACAGGCAATTGACGCTGATGAGGCGATTGCAGAAGTTGACCGCAACTCGTTTTCATTACGCCGACCTACTTACGTTGACTCTTCGGGGCTGTCGGGCAGCGAGAATACGCAGTGATAACCGAGTGTGTAACTTTTTTGTCGATCAAGCCTATCTAATTGAATAAAAAGAAGAGGTAACACCACCGACGTAAGGGGTGAAAGTAAGTAGGTAAGTAACAAAAGAGGCATGCGTAATAATCTGGAATGTCCACGCAGCAAATTTCCGGGCATGAATCTAATCAAAGCCGCCATTACTGAACCGTAGCCGCCCCGTGGTGCTATCGATTCCATCACTAAGCCACTGTCATACGACAACTGGGCCATGCCATATTTAGTCAAGTTTTGGAAATGCCAAGGTTGCTGATGTTCACCGCAGATCATTGGAACAGTCACGATCTTTTTACCACCAGGCTTCAGAATTCTAGATATTTCTTTCATTACATTTGTCGGTGAAATGACATGCTCAAGTACGTCAGTACAAATTGCGTAATCGAATGAGGCATCCGGAAGGGGCATACGTTCGGAAGGCGAGACGAAGTCGACTCTCTCTTGTTCAACACCGATCTTGTTCTGTTCCGCAGAGATCAAGTCTTGAGCGCAGTAGCGGGTTGTCCTAGTGTTGATCAGTCGCAAATATGGTTTCGTACCTGCCCCAACGTCTATCACTTGAGCTTTCAGTGGCAGTGCCTTCAAGGCCTTTTTCATGAAAGAATGCCTATGCCAATGCATTGGAGACAAGTAACTGGCTGGTCGACTTTCGCTTAGGAATAAGTAGTCAGGATTCCTCAGATACCTGTCTGCTCTGAGCATCAATCTTGCAATCGATACCGTGATCTGATGGGCTTTTGGTTCACCGATTCCGAGCCGACTTAGAGTTGCCACGATCAATTGTCTCTTTCGAGACATTTTTGCGACCGGTCTAGATACTAATTGCGCTTCGCCTTTTTCGGGTTCAGCAAGGAATGAAGGTTGACCATCGATAATCGGATATCGTTCGTCACCATTTTCCGACTCAAGAAAATCGCCCTTTTTTAGCAGCCGTAAATGGGTAAAAGGCGAGACGTAATCAATCGGTAACTCACTATTGATGTGCAAGTTGTGACCCACTCCGTAAATGTATTCGTATTGTTTAGATACGTACGGTAAATGAGTGGCGAACCGTTATGTGGAGCAGTTTGGCTCGATAAATCGCCTATGTATACGATTTTTTGCTCTCGTAGATTGAATCAGGAATCCCCATCGACACAAGTTCGCTCTCTCGTACTCCGCTGTCGAACAGCACAGAGATGATGGCATGGTTGCGAACGCCCTCTTTAGTAGAGACACGGCAGGATGCGAGTAGCTTCTTGACCTCATCAAGCGTGTAGGTCGGCTGAGGAGTAACTCGGAACTTGGTTAGACGAACAGGCCTGCTTGGGTCATTGGGGAGGACTGAGAAGGTAGTCGTTAAGGAATTTGTGTCGAGCATCGAGATCGACCGGTTCTCGCAGCGCATCGGCGAGCGAAGCTTGGTCGATTTGAACCCGGTTTTGCGAGTCGAAATAGGCTTCAACAATCTGGACTGATTCCTGAATTCGCCTGCGTCCCTCTTGTGTGAGCCTTCGGTTGGGGATATCGATCAGCACTATAGGTTTCAAGGTGCACATAGCTTCCATGAACGCACTGGCCGTGATATCGAACACATATCCGGCAACATTCGCCAGTGAGTCCATCCCTACTCGAATGAGTTCGACGTCGCTATTCGCGGCGAATAGGCTTTTGCCTGCAGCGAGACCTTTTGGATGTCGCTTGGAGAGTGCTGTGTACCCGAGCGATCGAATCGAATCGAGAAGCCGGGCATGCCATTGCAAATACACAACGTCGTGAATTTTAATATGAGGAAGCGCACGTCGTTCACCAGTGAACGCTGCGGAAATAACGGCGATTCTGTCACCGTCTTTAATGGCTTCGACAGTGGTTGATCGGGAGATAAGATTTGAGTGGTATTGCGAACCGACTGCCCGAATTTCTGGTTTTGATGAGTCAGATTTGAATCGAGGATGTTCGTTTAATTGATCTTCTACAATGGCGGCAGATCGACTCCCAAATGTCATGTATTTGTTTGCAAATGGCAGTTCAATCTTGGGCCACAGCGGATCATTGAACAGCACGGTTTCTCCGCCATGTGTCGCTCGAATCACACTACCGCCATCACCCTGCACAAGATGTGAGAAGAGCCTTGATCGATAGATGCCGCCGGTGCCGGTGTAAAGCCGAGTTGATTGATCGATTTTCGAGATTGGAAGTTTCAGGTTCTGGTCAGATATGCCGTGTTTGATGTGACTTTCGACTATTTGAGCGACGAACTTGCGGCCGTTCGCTGAAAACTTGGAATCTATCGAAGTGAGTTGCAGATCGAGCTGTGAGGTGATCTGGTTGACGAGATCATCTACGCCATTACCCATATCAACTTTGTATCTGGCTCTGACCCTGTTCAGGTCATCAATATCTAGTCGGATGTCAGCGACCGTCAGCGGCAGTAATTCGGTGGTGAGTTTGTTTGGGCTGATCGACAGGTTGGAATTGCGGATTCGGGACATTCCGGACCACTGTTTCAGCCGACGTAGCCTTCTGCCTACTTGGGACCGAAGAGTACCGAAACGGGCCGAATAGATGTCTTGATCCAACGAGTATGAGGTGAATCTGTCCTCATCGAACATTCTGTAGAGATTCTGCTGAGGATGGAAGACCAGATCCAGCTTGTATCGCTTGGTGGCAGCGACGTCAATCCAAGTTGCTGCGATCGACACCAGCTCTTTCATCATCTCGATTTCAACCAGCTCAAAGGCAGTTTTTAGTTGGGCGTTGTGTGCCAATTCTGTAGGGAGCTGATTGCACCATTCAGTGAATTTTCGTAGAGGATCGTCGTAGTTGGATTGCGGGACTGGCCAAGCCCAGTCAGGAGAGTTCAACGAATCGAACTCATCTGCGGCGATCCTGAAATCTACGATCAATCGTTTGCCCATGATGGTTTTCAGAACTTATTTAACCGATTTTCGTTTTTGAGCGATTGCGAGCAGCATGGTCTCTTTTGAAAATCGGATCAACAACCGGTGCTTGCGCTGGTTTTGGTCCCGCCACTTCATCGAATCCGGGAGTTTACACAGCAGCCAGGGAATGAATTTGAGAAAGGGCATTCGCCAGGTGAACGGTAGCTGGTAAATATCGGCAATTTGGATATTGTCGAATTCGGTCATTCGCAAGGCCCGATCAAGTGTCCGCAGTGTGTATGGGCGAACATGTGTGGGGTCGTCGTAGAAATTTACGCGCTGCGAAGTCCAGTTCGGAGTCATTACGACTGCGAGTCCGTCCGGTTTTAGCACGCGGGAGATTTCAGAAAGGAAATGTTCCCAATTTTCGACGTGCTCGATGACAGATTTTGTGAATACCACGTCAAACGAATTATCGGGTAGCGGGAACGGTTGTTCGCCGATTTCGGCGACGACTACATTGGCGTCGATTTTCAGGGAATCGAAGGTTTGCTGAGCATCGCCATGTCGATCTATGGTAGTGACGCTGAAATATCGTGAGAAGACTGCGGCCTGTGCGCCCTTGCCAGCCCCAACGTCGAGAAGCGTTTTGGTTGGCTTGCCGTCAGAGTCAAGAGATTCTCCGCCGAGCCGTTTTTCGACTAGATGATCGACAAGTTGATGGGCGTAGTCTCCGGCCTTTAGTCCGAGGTCTGGGTAGACGATATCGAGATAACTCAAACTCTTACCACGCGGTCCAGCCGCCATCGACGACCAAAGTAGAGCCGGTCATGTAAGACGAAGCTTCGGATGCGAGGAATATGAAGGGGCCGTTGAGTTCTGATGCTCTCGACATCCTTCCCATGGGAGACATGCGTGCGAAGTTTTCTTTGAACCATTCAGGGTTTTCATTTTCAACGCCGTGGGGTGTGATGCAGTTGACCCGTATTCCTTGTTTGGCGTAGTGCGTTGCGAGATAGCGTGTGTAGTTCGGAATGAATGATTTGGTCGCCACGTAGTCGACCGGCTTGACCATTGGGTTACCCGGTGCTGGCGGCTTGTAGAGATCGTTGTTCGGCCCAACCAGCGAGTAAGTGGACCCCGTGAGGATGATGTTCCCCGACTTCTGCTTTAGCATCTGGATGCATATGCTCTGAGTCACGTTGAATGTACCTGTGATATTTACATCGATTGAGCGTTTCCAGAGATCGATCGGAAACGTCTCAAAGCGACCATCGGCTCCGTCTGGGGCGTTTTCGCCGAACTTGGCGTCGATAGCGGCAAGGTGGACGAGGATATCGATTGCATTGAATCGGTCGACTGCTTTTGCTGTCATCGAGTCGACTGAGTCGCGGTTGGTGATATCAGTCGATATTGCCAGAGCGGGTGCGTCACTCCCGTGAGACGATTTCTTGAATCTGGAAATAATTTCGGTTTCAGGAAGACGGTCGACTAGAACGATGTTTGCTCCGGCGGCAGACATCGCCGCTGAGATTTCGCTGCCAACCAGACCTGCAGCGCCGGTCACCAGTGCTGTTTTCCCTCGAAGGCTGAATATGTCGAGTCCGCTGTGGGCGTTGTCTGAGCTCATCGCTTTTTCTTAGATTCCGATCGCCTATTGTGCGATTTCGAGTGCAGAGTTTCCCGATGTGAGCGACGGCACTAGCACTCTGTCGATCTCGATGCACTCAAAGAGGTGCTCAATCTCGCTCACGAACATGTTATTGCCTTCAAAGGTATCGGATATGTCGATGACTTCTACGGGTTCTGACTGTTCTGGGGCGAATATCTTGAGCTGCGACTCGAAATCGTGGAACGAGATACGCCCGCTACACCTACGAGTTCGGATGTTCTTGAAGTTTCGTTATGTGACGTCGACCGATCGATACGAGACCGAATATCAGGATTTGATGATTGATGGCGTGACGCATTCGATTGATGAAATTACTCGTTCCGCTCGAATGAACGATTCGAGGTGGTCGATATCCACGGCGTGCTCTTGCTCAACGATGTATGGGCGAATTTCGTATCCGGTCATCGATCCCGACTCGATTACGCTTGTTCGCATGATGTCGAGCGTACCGGTTTGCCAGTAGACCTCAGGAAGAGCCTGACGTGGCAAATTGAACGGTTCTGGAACGCCTTCGAGAGAGAGCAGCGGGGTAAGTATGTCATCGGCAATCCTCCACATCTTGTAGGGGGTTGCGGGGGAGGATGTTACGCCGCGGACACTATCGGTTTCAGGATTATCGATTAGGAGTCGTATTCCTTCGTCGACCTGTCCGGGTTGGCGTATCGGGCTGGTCGGTCGGAGTTGAACGATTATGTCGGGCCGGTAGTTCTCACGACGTTTCAGTTCGCCGATCAAGTGCTGAAATGCGTCGATGTCGGGGCTATCATCGGACGCCAATTCGGCGGGCCTCAAAATGGGGACCTCTGCACCGTATTGGCGGGCTATGTCAGCGATTTCTTGAGAATCGGTTGAGCAGATCACCCTGTTTACGAGCTTTGCCTGTATTCCGGCGGCAATGCTGTAGCTGATCAGTGGGTGACCCGCCAGCTGACGTGTGTTCTTCCCGGGAAGACCTTTGCTCCCAGCTCTGGCAGGAATTATTGCGAGTACTTCAGTCATACGATGGTCGGTCACGATTTGTTTCAGCGATCATCGTACATTTTCAGGTATTAGATTACGATGCATCATTGTTCGGACTCGTATTTTTGCTCTTTCGAGAGATGGTTCCCAGGCGCGATTAGCTTTTTTCAGGATTGCCAGCGAGGTTCTCAATGACGCTCATTCCTGAATGGTGATTTTGCCGCCGCCAAGCTCTTCGTGCTTCTTGGAAAGTTCGATTTCGCCCCGTGATTCATAAATTTGGGCGAGCACCTGGTGGGCAAGTGTTGCGCCTTCTGCTCCAGGATCTTTTGCGGTCGACGTGATCAGCGTGTCTATCGCTTCATCCTCAAACCCGAGTTCGTATAGCGCGCGCCCCTTGGCGTACCAGGCTTTCGCCCATGGCCGGGTGGACGCTTCAGTTGCGATCGCTTTGTCGGCGTAGACGATGGCGAGATCGTGAAGACCAACGCTGGTCAGCGCGGTAGCGGAAGTGCCCAATATGGTCGGGTAGGCAAGATTCGATTCGGCAAGATTTATCGCTCGATCTGCAAGCTCCTGGGCGTACTCGTTGTGACCCCACAGCATGAGTTGCGAAGCCGTTTTCGACAGGCCAATTTGCGTATCAAGCTCGAACGGGTCTCGTTTCTCGTATTCGAGAAGCATGTTTCGCCCGACATTCAGTAGTCTCAGCCCTTCTTCAGGATTTCCGGCATCATGCTGTTCTTTGGCGGCTTTCAGGTATTGCTCGAACAGATTGAAAGTGAACGATTCACGCTCCGGTGCTTCCGACTGAATTTTGTCCCACATCAGAGCCCGCTCCAATGTCGTTGGAGCGTCCCATCCCAGCGCCAGTGTTCTGCTCGCCGACAGCCTTCGAACATCCCAGTTGAAGAAAATGCTGATAAACACGACCGGTACGACAATTGCGGCCAACAGGGCGGATCCAAGAACCGCCTGATTGGGCGCTGTGACTCCGACCGATGAACGTTTACCTGCGGTTTCCTGAGGTTGTTCGGAATCATCTTTGTTGAGCTGGTGGTTCACTATCTCGTATACAGCGATAACTGCACCGAATAGCGCCAATGTCATGCCGAGATCGGAGACTCGGCCAACACCGGTCTGAAGCTCGACGAGCTTCCCCATGTTTGCTGGAAGCAGTGCGAGGATCAGAAATGCTGCCGGATTGATGCCTCTGGATGCACTTTTTCTGACCCTGCGCGCGATGGCGAACGTTGCGACTCCCAGAAGGCTGGTGAGTGCAATAAATCCTGCCAACCCCACGAATCCCTGCTCCATGAGCACCATTAGCTCGTAATTGTGAGGATGGTCGACAATCGCCAACTTTGTCTGTGGTTTTCCGACGATCGGGAAAGAGTAGACGAAGATTTCTGGACCGAGACCAAATACCGGGCGAAGGATTCTGTTGGCGGTCGGCTCATCGATCGGAACGTCCCAGCTTGTAGCGAGCTTTAGGGTGTCTCCCCAGATGTTGAGACGTCCGGCCAAACCGGCCTCAATATCCGTTGAAGTGGTGTCTGTATCTAGCTGGCCGATGCTGAGTGCTCTGGCGACACCGATGTCGGCCTTTTCTGAAGGTAGGAGCACGAAGATGACGGCAACCAGCGACGCCGCTGCAAATACCGCTAGGCCTTTGGCCGTTTGACGGAATGTTCCAATCGCCATCGACATCACGAAGAAGGCCATGAGAGAGGCGACGATCGATACGTACGGACCTCGACCTCCAGAGAACCATATTCCGGCGACTTGGAGACCCAGTATCAACGTGATGCCCGCGAGCCAGAGCCACTTTCGGTCGTACTTTTTATATGCTAACGCCAGTGTCGCCGGGATCGACATGACCATGTAGCCGCCGAAGTTAAGGGTGTTACCGAAACTGGCGATAATTCTTGATCGTCCGGCATTCCCACCGATCGGATCCCACCCAAAGTGTTGGGCTATGCCGTAAGCAGCTGCGATAGCGCCCGTGGCGACGAGCGTGTAGATCAAAAGGTCGAGAGATCGCTTGGTGCGGAAGCGAAGCGCCACTGAAAACATGATGATTGACATCGATAGGCTGTCGTAGAGGTTGTAGCCGGAGCGGGCTTCATCACCACCGAAAAAACTGATCACCGGGAGTGGTGAAAGGATGGTGGATGCTACCTGAGCAGAGACCCATACCACGGCGCCGATCAACGCCCATCGTGCCGGATTACGGCCAGCCCAACTCATCAGATCCCAGTTGAAGTCGTTATCTGGCAGTTGTCTCGTGTTAAGGCGTCTTAGAACGATCTGCCATATCCAAAGAGTCGAGATGAGCCCGGCCGCAAGATGGAGTGAAACCACCTTCGGCTCGTTGAAGATCGATACGACATCGAAGTAGCTGAACGAAAGGGGGAGCGTGATGAGGACGGCAAGCGTAATCCACAAAATCGCCTGATCCAGACGTTCGTCCAGCGTGACGCCACCGGTGTTGGCGGTGTTTTTGATTGCTCTGGCCCGCATTCGCTCTCTTGTTGCTCCAGTAATGGCAGCCAATGGTGCCAGACGTTGCCAGATGTTGAACGGGAAGTCTAACGAATCCCCTGTACTTTTCTGTTACGAACGAGAGGCGTCGGGGCGATTTAGATTTATTCGCTCTGTACTGTCATTGCGAGAAATGATGACGCTTGCCCTGAGTAGCGTCGAAGGGGTGACAATCAGCGATCTACCTCAACAACCGTTGGCCTTAGAAGACAACGTGGCTATCGCCAATTCGCCCACCTTCAAACTCCCTACCAGCATGGGAGGGAGGACTCAGGAGCTGCTACAGTGCCTGAGAATCGCTCATCTTCGAGAACGGGCCACCGCTGGTGACGAGGTCGTCGTAGCCGCCGCTTTCGACAATTCGCCCAGCATCGAGAACGTAGATGATGTCGGCGTTTCGAATGGTCGACAGTCGATGCGCAATTACCACAACGGTCGCTTTACCCCGTGTTTCTTGCAGCAGCTCGTCGATACGAGCTTCCAGATCTGAATCCAGAGCACTTGTGGCTTCGTCGAGAATTAACAGATCGAATCGTCGATAAAGTTCACGTGCGATAGACAGCCGCTGACGTTCGCCGCCTGATATGTCGGTTCCGGCCGACTTTACGTCGAGACCGTTCTCATCGCTAGCACGGCCGACGAGGTGTTCGAGTCCGACTCTGCCCAGCAGATCTCTGGCACGTTCGAATTCGGCGTCCGATTCCCACATCGTGACGTTTTCGAGTACTGAGCCACGGAAGACGACAGACTCCTGGGTCACGTATGCGATTTTCGACTTGAGTTGGTCTGAATCAAGATCTAGATACGGCGTTCCTGTGAGCTTAATATCGCCATCGGACGGGTCGATCAGCCCTGTAAGGAGATTGGCGATCGTCGATTTACCAGAACCTGATGGGCCAACGAGTGCGATTGTTTTTCGTGCGGGCACTATAAATGACACGTTAGTCAGCGCGTTGTGATCTTGCCCGGGGTAAGTCACAGAAACATTGCTGAACTCGATATCGCCAGATGTATCTGGTGTAACAGCGTTGGGATTGAGTGTTCGAGTGTTCTCGGCCAGTTCACTTTGCAAATCCCGATAAAGTTGGAGACTTCCGGCAGATTGCAGGAATTTCCGATAGGCGGGCTGCACCGCAAGCATGGCTTTTGACGCCTGGAAGAACAGCAAGACGAGGAAAATTACCTCGGTCATCGGCTGTCCCAACTCCTGCGTGTAGTACCAGACGATTCCAGCAAGCACAAAAACTGCAAATGGCTCGAATCCATACAGACTGATGCTGTTCAGCTGCATCAATCTTCGGTAGAGGAGGCCGAGTCTGCGGGCCTCGTCGATGACTCGTTCTGTGATTGCTCGGCTTTGCCCCGTCGCCATCAGGTACTTCGAGTGTTGTACTGATTCAACGAGTAGGGACTGATGTTCCCCGGCGCGCCGGCTGTGTGCGACCGAGGCGGCTCGAGTCTTCCGGTTTACGAACGTGGCAAGAACAGCGATCGGAACAACGAGAATTACGATAAACAGGAAGATGATCGGCTGAAACATAACGATCAGCCCCAAATACACAAATGATGTTGTCGCCGCGACCAGCAAACTTCCAAGCTGTCGCAGACTGAAGTTGACTCGTTCCAGCTCACCGGTGATTGCGTTAGTAAAAAAACCGGTATCGCGGGAAATCAGGTACTGGTATTTGACTCGGAACAGGGCCGAAACGGCGTTCGTGCGCATCTTGACTAGATGGTCGGAGATGATCGTTGCCTGGTACATGGACTGAGCCAACATAAACAAGCCGCGGACAAAGAACAGGACGACGATTAGAATCAGGATAGAGGTGGTACCGTCGCCCAGACCGATCAGATTTGTAATGGAGTTAAGACCACGTGAAAGGACGGAATCGCCTTCACCTTGTAATAGGGGCAGGATCATTCCGATGCTTACGGCTTCAAAGAATGCTGCGGCCAGAAGAAGGACGAACAGCACTACCAGGCGATTTCCAATTTCGCCATAAAACATCCGAGCGTAGGTGAAGAGCATCATCTAATTTTGAGCATTCTCAAACGCGAAAATTGCGAGAAATTGTTGTCGACCTGAGCGCGAATAAATCAAGATCCAGCACTCCCTGCATCTGGTATTCCGGTGAACTGAGAAACTCGCTCGCCGTTTCTGAAGTAGATGTCGTACCACATGCCGATCGACAGCAGTATCCATGCGACACGGTCAGCATATCCGTCCCCTTGAACGGCGTTTTCGAAAACCTGTTCGGTGCTGACCGTAATTCCGTCGTTCGCAAGACCTTCTGCGCACGATTTTGCCAGTTGGCGAATCGTTTTGTGTTCTGCCATGTATGAATAGGGTAGTGGAAAACCCCACTTCTTCCGGTAGGCGTGGTCGATGCCAAATTGCTTTGCGACCAGCTGTTTTAGCAGAATTTTTCCCTGTTTATCGTCGCCAAGCTTGTTGTTCATCGACAACCGCTCCGCAAGCCCGGCTATGTCGTTGGAAAGAAACGGCACGCGAGTTTCGACCGAGTGAGCCATCGAAAGCTTGTCTTGCCGCACAAGAAGGTCAACGAGATAGGTTTTTTGATCGTAAATCAGGTGGTTTTCGTCCTGATTAGCCCAGTCGAACCCCGACATGTGAATCTGCCTTCGCTGGATCGCAGTATCACCGCTTACACCGGGAAAGATCGATCCAACTATGTTAGGTAGACCATACGCGGTGGCCATGGTGAGATGGTCTTCACGGTGTCGCCAGATTTCGTTTGCGGTCTGAAATCGCCGGGGCAGCAAGCTCGAAATTTTCGAGGTCCAGTTTGAAACGAACTTCGCACGGGTGAGTTGGTTGCTCATTATTCGATGGCGTTGATACCCGGCGAACAGCTCGTCGGCACCCTCGCCCGAAAGCAGCACCATTGCGCCGTGAGATTTCGCCAGTTCGCAGACCTGATAAATGCCGATGCTGCCTTCATGGTTGATGGGCGTTTCGTGGTGATAGGCGATGGCACCGATCGAATCGGCGATAGAGTCTGGTGTGAGCGAGACCTTGTTGGTCTTTGTGCTGGTCGTGTTGGCGACGTGGTCGATGAACGGCTCTTCAGATAGAGCGGTCGATGATGGGAGGGCTGAGTAGCCCTCGAGGCCAGATTCTTGTGCTGCCCAGGCGATGAGAGACGAGTCGACGCCGCCAGAAAGCTCGAGTCCAACCTGGACGTCGGAGACGAGTTGGCTGCGTATTGATCGTTTGAGAAGATCAGCGACGGCATCGGGATCGGGGGGAATTCCGACCGGACGTCTGTTGCCTTTCGTGACGTAGGTGGGAGACCAGTACTGCTCGATCTTGAGCACGCCATCCGTGTTGAGAGTGGCGGTAGTTCCGGGCGGGAGTGATACGACGCCTTTGAAAGGGGTCATGGGATCGGCGACATACCGGAAAATGGCGAGCTCGCTGAGGGCGTCTTGATCCATCTCGGTTGGGACGACTTTCGACGCAAGAATCGGCTTAATCTCAGAAGCGAACACGAACTTTCCGTTGCGGTTTGCGTAGTACAGCGGCTTGATCCCGAACCGGTCCCGCGCCAGTTGCAGTGTGCGGGATTTACTGTCGTACAGGGCGATGGCGAACATTCCATCGATCACCTTGGCGGTTTGCGTCAGGCCGAGATTCTGGATCAATCGCAGCACGACTTCGGTGTCGCTGGTGGATCTGAGCGGAACGCCCTTAAGATAGTTGGCGATCAGCTGATCGGTGTTGTAGACCTCACCGTTGAAGAGGATCACTATGCTGCCGTCATCGCTCAACATCGGCTGGTGGCCGCTGTGTGAGAGATCACGAATGCTGAGGCGGGTGAATCCAAATTGGAGCGACGCAGACACAGCGGTGTTGCCAGTCTGGATATGACCGCTTTTGAAGTTGACCGCGCAGTAGCCGGCGTCGTCGGGACCACGATGAGACACGAGCAATCTCATGCGTGTGATCGTCTCATGGCCGAGCGGTTCACTAGTCGGGGCGGTGATGCCAACTATCCCGCACATGGTGAGTTACTCGTTGCGGCGAATGAGTGGGTTTTTCGTGGCAGTTGGATCATGTGATTGCTGCATCTTTGGCTGCGCCGCTCAGCAGATCGGTAAATTCAGACAGGTTGTCCGACTTTTGCTCGACCATGTACTTGATGACCGCTTGCGTCTCCAGCATCGTCCCTGTCATGTTGATGTCGACCGAGCGCTCCCATGCGTAGAGCAGGAATTCGTGAAACGCGGTTGGGGGAGTGTCTTTGTCAGTGCCGTCGAAGCGGGTATCGACTCCGGGCAGTGCACGAACGTATCGATCGAGCGCATCTGCTCAACTGCGTTTGCAATGAGCTCTATCACCGGATCCTGGCGTGAAACGTCGGCCTGTGCAGAGTGGAAATCACGGCCGTATTTGTTTGAAAGTTCCGATGGGAACTGCTCGATCTGGTCGACCGGTTGGAAGTTGCACAGGAACTGGTTAGCGCCTGTGCTGGCGAGAGCGTCGGATATTTCAGGTCCAATCAGCCCGAGTGCACCGGTCACAAACACGTTGTTGCCGTGCATATCGAACTCAGTTGCCATTTATCCCACCTTGTCTCTTTGCCAAGTTAAGCCTGTTGAATCCCGGCGTCTTGAAGTGCTTTTGTTGCCACATCGACCACCGCTGTACCGTCGTCGAAACTTGGCGACGGATTTTCGCCCGCTTCGATCGACGCGAAGAACGACTTAATTTCGTTGATGAACATACCGTTACGGTCGAAATCAGATGGCGTTTCGTAAACCTCAATCGGCTCCGGGCTATCTGGCCCGTACAGCTTTGAAACTCCTGAATAGTATTCGAATTCTATTCGTCCCCCCTCGCCAATAAATTCGCTTGATCGGGCAGGCGGGCGTTGGAAGTAGTCGAGATGAATGCTTCCCGTGACGCCCGACTCGAAGCCAAGCAGTATGTCGATGCCGTGTTCGGTTTGAAGTTCGAGTGATGAGGCGGTGTTAGACCGCGCTTTCACATCGGTGTGTTTCCCGAATATCCACAAAAGTAGATCGATTTCGTGGCTGAGTGTGAGGGCAGGGCCGCCTCCCAGATCGGATCGAGCGGCGTATCCCTCTCGATAGTCTTCCCACGGGTGCCAGCCCGGGAGATATTCACCCCATTGTGTTCGTGCGTATATTGGCGCTCCGATACGGCCTGAATCGATCCAGATTTTTATATTTATCAGTGCGGGGTGGAATCGCATGTTGTAGCCGACCATCACGGATTTGCCTGATCGGGTGATAGCGGTCTGGATGGCGTCACAATCGTCTAGCGAAGTTGCTATCGGTTTTTCTGTGAACACCTGGCTACCGGCGTCGAGGGCCCTGACGATGGTATCGACATGAAGCGAAGTTGGATTGCAGACGAAAACGACATCGGGTCTATCAGCAAGGGCTATTCCGAGATCTGAGTATGTTTTGAATTCACCCTCGACAGTGCGAAGAGCGTTATTCGTCGTCCTCATCAGCGAAATGTCATCGTAGCCAAGTGCAAGCAAATTGCCCAGATGCCGTTCGCCAATCGCCCCTATTCCGCAGATGAGAATTTTCATATGAACTACTCACCATTCCAGAGTTCATCGTACATTTTTTGGTATTCGCCTACGACGCGGTTGTGGTCAAATTCGTTTTGTGCTCGCTTCAGCGATTCGCGGCCGTAGCGCTCGGCTTTTTCAGGATCGTCGGCTAGTTCTTCAACGGCCCGGGCTAGCGCAGCTGAATCCTTCGGCGGGATCAGCATTCCATTTACGCCGTGGTTGATTGCTTCTCGCACGCCGGGCATGTCGCTTCCGATCAGCGGGAGTCCTGTTGCGGCGGCTTCTAGCAGTGTGCGCGGCAGGCCCTCTCGATAGAAGGTTGGAGTGGTGATCGTGTTGGCCGCCGCCATGAGTTTTGGCACATCTTCGCGTCGACCCGGGAATACGACGTCGCCCTCGCTCTTCCACTGTGTGAGTAGTGATTCACTGAGAGAGCGTTTGTTGCCGGGATCGGGCGCACCGACCATCACGAACACGATGTCCTGTCGTTTTTGTTTCAGGATGCGTGCGGCTTCGACGAATTCAACGAGTCCTTTATCGAGCTGGAGCCTGCCAACGAACATCGCCACGAACGCGTCTTCAGTGATGCCGAGCGAATTTCGTAACTCGGCTGATTCGGCGGTGTTTCGAGTTCCGGGGTGATATTCAGAAACGTCGACACCCGAGCCGCCGGTGATGAAGCGGCCTCTTGATTTCGCGAGCCCGCCTCTCGCTTTCAGCAGCTCCATGTCGTCGGGATTCTGAAATGCCACTTCGTCGGCCATGCGATTTGCGAACTTGTACATGCCTAGATTCATTCGACGCCCGAGGCTGTTTTTGAGTCCTCGGCGGTCAACGAACGTATACCCGAGGCCGGTCACCGTCGAAACGGTCACAGGAACTCCGGCCAGCTTCGCCGCTATTGGAGCGTAGATATTCGGCTTGGTGTGGA
>JAPYUK010000037.1 GCA_029936155.1 Dehalococcoidia bacterium
ATCGATCAAGGCAATGACCACGTCTACAAAGTCGACTGGGCTTCTGGTGACGTGCTGGTCGACTTGCCGACCGACACTGAGAAGTCGAGCGGCATAACCATTGGCGGAGGCTTCATATGGGTAGCATCGACCTACAGCTGTGAGATCTACCAACTCGACATGGACACCGGCAAAACGGTTGAGGTCTACCCCGGCGCCGGCGCCGGTATAAACGCTACGCGCGAGCACCTCGACGAAGCAGCCGGACGCAAGTCGGAACCGACCGGCGACCACGGTCTTGAATGGAAAGATGGCAATCTATACGTCGCTTCTCCACCATCTCAGTTCGTTCACGTCATAGACACTTCGAACTGGCAGGAAGTGCACCGCATGAAAGTACCGGGATTCCGAGTGCACGGCCTGGCATGGGCCGAAGAGGAAGGGCACGTGTGGATTGCTGACACGGCGTTTGGAATTGTGAGTCGGCATCGGCTTGAAGACGGACGCTGTTACGACGCGTTCAGGGTTCTTGATCCGATTCAGGTGCACGGTATGACGATCAAGGACAACCGCCTGTGGTACGCAGATGATCGTGGCCCAATCGGATTCCTAGACGTAGGCATGGAGCCGACTTTTTAGGGCACTCGTACCGTTTAAGTGGAGAATACTCACCTTTGCCAGTGTCTCAGTTTTGGAGATGCTAACGATAATGGCAGGTCTAAATTATGCTGGTGCGGCAAGCCTTCATCCGAGCATTGATTGTTCACACTGTTCGCCATAAGGGAAACTAATGACAACCGTTTTTGTAACTGGATCGACCGGTCGCGCCGGTGCGTACATCGTCAAAGATCTGCTGGATCATGGCTACGATGTGATCGGCGTGGACCAGACCTCCTCGACTGATTTCCGAGTCAATCGTGTTCCCGGATATACGTTCAAGTATGTCGATGTGGCCGACTTTGGGCAGGTTCTTTCAGCGATGAAATACTGCGATGCCGTTATTCACATGGCGGCGATTACGAACCCGGTCATCGCACCTGAGCACGAGGTTTTCAGGGTGAACATGACGGGAAACTGGAACGTGCTCGAAGCGGCGGAAGTCCTCGGGATCGAGAAGATCGTTCTTGCTTCATCCGTCAACGCTGTGGGAGCCGTTTTCTCGAAAGGCATCACGCCTCGACCGTACTTCCCTATAGACGAAGAACACCCGACATTTTCCGAGGACGCCTACTCGATGGGCAAGTGGCTTGGCGAAGAGATGGGAGAGGCGTTTGCTCGGCGCCGTCCCGGAAAAGTTCAGATCGCTTCGATGAGGTTCCACGGATTAATGGATCGGGAACGTCAGTCGGATATGAACGCAGCACCGGAGCGCCCGGGGGGAATGGGCCACAACGCAAAACACTTTTGGGGTTGGACGGACATCGCTGAGGCGGCACGGGCGTGTACGCTGGCGATCAAGGTCGATTTCGAGGGTCACGAGGCGTTCTTTATCAACGGTGAAGACACTTCGGCAGATGAACCAACTGAGGAGCTGATCAAAAAGGTCTACCCCGAGGCTGAAATTCGTACACCGATGCCCGGCAACGCGACCGCTATTTCAGTCGAAAAGGCCAAGAGAATGCTCGGTTGGGAGCCAAAAGCTACGTGGCGAGACGCGTAATCCTGCTCGTCCGCCTTGATTACTGGGTTAGACTTTTTCCGATCTAAATTTTCGCACACACTTCTTTCAACTCCTATCAGGCCAGATCGGCCAACCGCAGGGTTTATCTAGTTGACCTCTCCATCGCACCCCGTACCCAAGCATCGAGCAGCCAGAAAAGTACTGACCGTTCTCGGGCCAATCGAACCCGCCAAAGTTGGAATCACTTCCACTCACGAACACCTGCTGATCGATTTCGGCGTCGTTTTCACCGAGCCAAAGGAAGCTTCGCAGCGTCTGCTGATGGACGAAGATGTTTCGATCAAAAATCTGGGGTGGGTTCGTTACAACTGGTCGAGCAATCGCGACAATCTGCGCCTGCTCGATGAGGATGTTGCCACTTGGGAAGCCCAGCAGTATTTCAATGCGGGCGGCGGTACTATCGTTGATGTGACGTCAGTTGGACTATCGCGTGACCCGAAAGCACTGGTGCGGATATCTCGCCAAACCGGATTAAACGTAGTGATGGGCGCGGGAAACTATATTCACGCGACCCATGCACCCGAACTCGATGATTTGACCGTTGAGCAGATAGCAGGGCAGATCATTCGTGATATCGACCAGGGTGTTGGCGACACGGCGATTCGGTCTGGAATCATTGGCGAGATCGGCTGTTCATGGCCGTGGCACGGTGGCGAGAAAAAGACGCTGGAAGCAGCTGTAATAGCACAGCGCGAAACCGGCGCTCCCCTGCTGATTCACCCTGGCCGAAACGAACGTGCACCAATCGAGCTGCTCGAAGCAGTCGACAAGTGGGGCGGCAACTTAAGTCGTACAGTAATGGGTCACATCGAGCGCACGGTCTACGATCGTGGAATATTGAATGAACTCATCGCGATGGGCTCGTATCTGAACTTCGATCTGTTCGGTCACGAATCGTCGTTTTATCCACTCGCCCCCGAGTCCCACATGCCAGCCGATCACGAACGAATCGAGATGGTCGAGCACGTCGTTTCGGCAGGCAAACAAGGCCGTATTTTGCTCGCCCATGACATCTGTTCGAAGCACCGTTTGAAGACTTATGGCGGCCACGGTTTCGATCACATTCTGACGCGTATCGTTCCGAGAATGCGAGCGCGTGGGATGAGTGAAGAAACCGTACGTCTTCTGCTCGTCGACAACCCAACTCGCATGCTGACGTTCGACTAACCCCTAAAAGTTCGTTGAGCGCTGCGCACTGTTGCGCCGTGATAAACATTCCAAACACTGAGCGGCAAGCCAATTTGCTCGCGCCATCGCGGAGTTTGGCGCATCACATACCTAATGCACTTGAGAAGAGAGTCTGCACGGTGGGATTGGATGAGGGTATATGCAACAGTTCGTTCAATACGTGACATCGAGATTTCATGCTCGATCAAGATCGGTGGGGGGGGTAAATCGGCAGATCGCTCTACTGGCTCTGGCTACTGGATCAAAGATGCTAGTTCGTCGAGAACTTCTATCAGGTTTTCTGCTCGCTCGATGATCGAAGGGATTTTCGGATCCTGAGATAGCGAGATTGCTTCTTCAAGATCCGCTCGAGCCAGATCAGGTTCGACATCGGCCTGGATGTAGAGAAGTGCTCTGTCGATATACAGTGCGCCTTGAGACGGGGCGATTTCGATGGCGTTGTTGAAGTCGCTAAGTGCTGCGTTGCCAAGGCCCATGACGTCGCGGTAGAACCTTCCACGCCACCACCATGTGGAGCCATCTTTGGGGTCGGTTTCGATCGCCAGATCGAACCATGCGAGTGCTGTATCGGTTTCCCCTCTGTTCGCGTAGACCCGACCTAATACCATTTGAGCTGCGACTGATTCGTCGTTTAACTCGTATGCTCGGCTGGCGTCACGGAATGCGCCATCCATATCGTCGAGAGCCACGCGGGTTAAACCACGGTTTGAGTAGGCGACTGCGAGATTTGGCTTGAGCTCGATCGCACGGTCGAAATCAAGCATTGCCTCTTCATATTTACCTTGGAGCATCAACGACTGGCCGCGCCCGTCCCAGCCTCTGGCGAATCTCGGTTCCAACTCGATCACAGTTGTGAAAGTACGCTCGGCATCAATGTACTCACCGCGATTTATAGACCTGAAACCGCCCAGATAGAAGCTGACGCTTTCGGTGTCGGACTCGGGGGTTTCTTCGGCTTCAGCGGTCGGCGTTGCAGTTGAGTTTGGCCGGCGAGTTGCGATAGGATCGGGTTGCGAACCAGACTCGGATGGCGGTTCCGCAGTCTCGTCGAGAACTGGTCCGTCAGGCGTGACTACAACTGTTTCCACAAAGTTTTCGTTCGATTCTGTTCCCAAGCATGCGACTGCCAGCAGCGGTACGAAACTGATCAGCAAGAAATATGTTCGACGATTCAACATTGTTGTTCTGTCAATTATCCGTGGTTTTGCGCGGCGATGTGTAGCAAGCTCTGGGTCAGTTACGTCGAAACTGATGATTCAGGATTCCCACTCAAGTGGCCGAAAGCTCACCCACTAGGATTTCAACCGCCAGCCGTTCGTCCATGTTGCCTTGCTTGATTGCGAGATCAGCGGTCAGTAGACGACGCATAATGTTGGCAAGATGGTCGGTGCCAAAGTTAGCGGACTGTCGCATCGTTTTGTCGAGCGCGTATCGATTGGTTAATCCAATTCGTTTGCCTAGTTCTTGCTGATCGACTCCCTGTTGCCGCAGTTCTATCGAAAGGATCAACAGACGCACCTGTCGGGCGAGCATGGAAAGTATGCTCTGCACACTCGATCCTCCCGACAGTAGTGAATAGAGCAACTTCATTGCGACCGTGGGTCGTCGTTCAAGTACGGCATCTACAGCAGCAAAAATACTCGCCTCACGTGCATCGGGAACCATGAGATCGACATCATCGTGTGTGACGTCTCTATCGCCAGCGTAGAGAGTCAGCTTCTTAATCTCTTGGTCAAGCAGCCGCATGTCGGTACCGGCCAGCCAGGCGATTCTTGCCACGGCGTCTCTAGTCGGTGATGCACCGTAGTGAACAAAGCGGTCTCGCACCCAGGCCTCTAGTTCGCCACGTCGTTTCTTTTGGAACTGCTGCACGCTTGCACTCGGACCAACGGATTTCAGGGCAAGACCGTTGTCGCGGAGGTTTACTTGCTCGACAAATACCAGATCGGTAGATGCGGGGACTCCCCGAAGCAAATCAGTAAGATCACGCCACTCATTTCCGAGAGACTTGTCGCGCTTTTGCATGCGCTCAAGAACGCCTCGAACGATCACTACACGTCGATCGGCCATGAAAGGTACAACCCGCGCGGCGCCTATCACATCGGCAAGCTTGTACGACTTACCTTCGAAAACCGTGGTGTTTGCATCGCGCACTTCTTCTGGACCAGCAGACGCGCGAATTTTTCCAAGCGCTTCCGAGCTTGAGTATTCGTCTTCGCCGTGCAGAACTCTGATCATGGGAATCTTCGTACTTGAGGAATGATAAACAAATGATCGCGAACCAATCTATGGATACACTTTCTAACATGTTCAGACTGTTGCCGATACGTTCTCTTGTCTTTCCCTTCCTGAAATTGGTCTTGCGACTGTTTCTCGATAAGCGAGTTCCAGCTTTCACGAAGATTATCCCGGTGCTCGCACTGATATACCTCGTATCGCCAATTGACCTACTGCCGGACTACCGACTTCTAGGCATTGGCCATTTCGACGACATACTGATCGTTGGAGTTCTCTTTCTCGTCTTCATCGCTGCATCACCAAAAGAGGTTGTGGCGGATCAAACGATCGGTAGGAAACTTCGGGATCTCCAACGACAACAGGGACATAGCCCTGAACAGGATGACTCGAAGGGCAAGATCGTAGATGCCGAAATCAGGTACATCGACGACGATGAAGATGCCGACGACGTTGATTTTGGCGACAACGAAAAATAGTCGAGTAATTCCTGCCGTTGGGCGGTACGATTAACAGTCGGCAATCCAGTCGCTGCATGGCCAGCGTTCACTTCCAAACTTAACGACCAGTACTAACCACTTATGAAGATCGGCATCATCGGCCTGCCCGCCAGCGGTAAGACCACGATATTCAATTCACTCACGCGCGGCAAAGCCGATACTGGTGGATTCGGCGCAACTCGCTCGGCGAACGTCGGCGTGGCGCATGTCCCCGACGAACGGGTCGACATTCTGACCAAAATGTTCAAGTCGAAGAAGACTGTCTATGCCGAGGTCACCTATGTTGACTTGCCCGGTAGCAGCTCTGGAGATTTGTTCGAGGGCGAGGCGCTAGCATTCCTCCAGCAGGTCGACGCAATACTGCACGTGGCCCGGGCTTTTGAAGACGGGGCGGTGCCGCATCTTGAAGGCACGGTCGACTACAAACGAGATATCGAAAAAGTCGCATTCGACATTCTTTTCGCTGATATCGCCCTGCTTGAACGCCGCGTTGAGCGTCTGAATGGCAGCCTGAAAGGGCTCAATGTGGCCGAACGAGGCGAAGCAGAGAAAAACATCGAAACTCTAAAACGGCTTCAGGGCGATCTCGAAAACGGCGTGGCGTTCAGGGATCGAGATCTCGACGACGCCGAGGCGCGTGCAATTTCCGACACCTTCACCCTTAGCAGTCTTCCTCTTCTCGTAGCACTGAACATCGGTGAGGATGACATCGCTAACACAGCCGACCTTGAACAGGAACTGGCAGGTCTGCTCGATGGCAAATCGACCGGTGGAGCCGCTATCTGTGGAAGCCTGGAAGCCGAACTAGTTGGCCTGACAGTCGAAGAAGAGGCCGAAATGCGAACTGGTCTCGATGCCGGAGAGCCGGGTCTTTCTCGTATGATCAAGCTTTCGTACGGAGTGCTCGGACTGAGTTCTTTCCTCACCGTCGGCGAAGACGAAACCCGGGCGTGGACCGTGAATATCGGTGCACTCGCCCCCAAGGCAGCAGGCGTAATTCACTCAGATATCGAGCGGGGGTTCATCCGAGCCGAGACTGTGGCCTACGCTGATTTCATGGAGTGTGGCACCATGGCGGAAGCTCGCAATCGCGGATTGTTTCGGCAGGAAGGCCGTGACTACGTTGTTCAGGATGGCGATATCGTCAATTTCCTGTTCTCGGTGTAAATTCAATTTACTCAGATCGCAAAGAACTAACGGATGGTCGATTGACCATCCAGAAAGAAATAAATGGCTGCTGAAGAACTGGGATCTGTCGGAAAAACTCCCGCTGGCGATATTTTGACCAGCCGGAAGGTGTACCTCGTTACGATGGTTCAGCCATCACCTGGTGCACCCGACGGGTTCGAAGAGAAGTACAACGCCTACTGGAGCGCAGTCGAAACACACCTTTCGCAACTCGAATCTAAAGCAGGAATCGTGATGCGGGTCTTTGCTGAAGGCATTATCGGCAGGGGTGATGACGCAATGCTAATGATGCAGCAGTCAAATCCTGGAGCTCACAACCTGGTGCGCCAAAGAGTTTCTTCTGGAGCGGTTTTCGAAGAGTTTGAAGACACCGATCTTTTCGGACAGGTGATCGACTGGGGTCGCTGCCTTCAGAGTGGTCTCATCAACCGAACAGTCACCGACCAGATTCAAGCAAGTTACACCGAGGCTGCTGACAAGCGAATTACTCACCTGAGCAAGCGGCTCGAAGAAGGCATACTCGAATCTGAAGCTGCGGTTCTATTGAGCGGTGATCCTGGTATCGCCACTCCAAAGGGCATCGAGAAGTTCGTTATATCTCCACCCGAACTCGATGAACTTGAGAGATGGGTACAGCAGGCCAACGAAGCGATTCGCCAGCAGATGGCCGAAGAGCAGGCACGGACGGCAGCAGGTGGTCCAGCCGCACCGGGTCAGGACACGCCCGGTCACGAAGGACACGACCACGGACCTGCACCCGAGTCCGGTCTGTGGACGCCCGGTTCATAGTCAGTTCGTCTCCGGAGTTTCAGGGTGAGCTAGCTTCGCGTAAGCAAACTAACGAGGTCGAATGCCAAATCTGGCGCAGATAGAGCACAACCCGCCGACCTATGACAACGGCGTAGGGCTGTATCTTCACGTGCCGTTTTGCCAGACCAAGTGCCCATACTGCGACTTCAACACTTACGCCGGGATTGAAGACCAGATTCCCGCGTATCTACGAGCGCTCAAGAGAGAGCTTGAGGGCTGGGGTGAACTGCTTTCTCATCCGCCAGTTCGCACAATATTCTTTGGTGGGGGAACGCCGTCCTACCTGCCTGTGGGTGATATTTCAGAAATTCAATCGACGATAAGGGCTTCGTTCGGCATCGTCGATGCGGTCGAGATCACCATGGAGTGCAATCCGGGTGATGTGTCGCTCGAAAACGCCAAGGCCTGGCTTGGTTCGGGCATCAATCGCATATCGATGGGTGTGCAGAGTTTTGATGATGGGCTGCTGAAATTGCTGGGTCGTCGGCACACGGCGATCGAGGCGAAGCAAGCATTTTCAACCTTGCGCAGTGCGGGATTTAGGAATCTGTCGATCGACCTGATCTATGGACTGCCCTACCAGACTGTCGAACAGTGGTCGGATACGCTGGACGAAACGATTGCGTTGGATGCAGAGCACATTTCCCTTTACGGCCTTCAGATCGAACAGAGAACACCGCTCGCCGTTGACGTTGAGGCCGGTAAATACCCCGTTCCTGACGACGATCTTGCTGCGGATATGTACGAAGAGGCTCAGCGTCGACTCGGCGCAAACGGCTTCGAACAGTACGAGATTTCGAACTGGGCGAAGCAGGGCCAGAAATCTCAACACAATCTGCTCTACTGGCTGAACGAGCCGTATCTAGGGGTCGGTCCGGGTGCGCACTCTTGGATCGACGGTCAGCGGTTCGCGAACTTGAAGTCACCCCGGCGCTATGTAGACATTGTGAACGACGATTACGAAGCAAACGGTTCAAATCCTGTAGCGTCCATGCAGACACCGGTTGGTCCGGTCGAGCAGGTGGAGGAGACCACACCTGCTGTCGATATAGCAGAAACAATGATGATGGGAATGCGACTGAACGGTGGCGTAGCCCATAAGCGTTTCGAGAAACGCTTTGGTCGGCAAATAAATGACGTTTTTCCACAGGAGCTAAAACGGCTTCTCAAGCTGGGTCTGATCGAAGTGACCGATGATGCAGTGCTGCTCAGCGAGCGTGGGCGGTTGCTTGGAAATGAGGTGTTTGCCGAATTTATCGGTTGATGATGAATTACTGGCTCATTCAGCCGGGATCAGCAACAGATTCAGGCTGATCGCATCTAAAATCCGGTGAATACTCGGACTACTCGGTAGTTTGAGGAGACTTAAGCAACGGTTCGACTATGGTCGCGCCAGGCAGCGAAAGTAAATCATCCTTGTTTGTTGTTTGCACCGCTGGACACGTAGATCACGGTAAATCGACGTTGATTAAGGCTTTGACCGGAATCGACCCGGATCGCCTGCGCGAAGAAAAAGCTCGAGGCATGACCATCGAACTTGGTTTTGCGTGGCTCGAGCTGCCATCGGGTGCCGAGATAAGTGTTGTCGATGTACCCGGACACGAGCGCTTCATCAAAAACATGCTCATGGGTGCCGGGGGCGTCGACGTGGCCCTCCTGATCGTCGCAGCGGACGAAGGAGTGATGCCGCAAACCCGGGAACACCTTGCAATTCTTGACCTTCTCGGAGTCGATACGGGCCTGATAGTCATGACCAAGAAAGATCTGGTCGATCAAGACTGGCTCGACCTCGTCACGCTGGACGTACAAGAGGTGCTCGAAGGCACTTCACTGGAAAACGCTGAGGTTGTAGCGGTTTCGGCGGAAACGGGCGATGAGCTGGCTGAGCTTCGAACCTCGCTCGATACGTTGATTTCCCAGCTTCCTCAGCACCAGAACACCGGCAACCCCCGCCTGCCTGTCGACAGGTCGTTCACTATCACAGGGTTTGGAGCGGTCGTTACCGGAACACTTGCCGACGGATCGCTGAAAGTTGGGCAAGAGGTTGAGATTCTCCCCTCCGGGCGAAAGGCAAGAATCAGAAGTCTTCAAGTCCACGAAACATCACACGACCAGGTGGGCCCCGGCACGCGACTGGCTGTGAACCTCAACGGAATTGACCATTCCGATATTGCACGAGGTGATCTGCTCACGAGCGTCGATTGGTTGCAGCCTTCGACGGCGTTCGATGCAACATTCCGGGTCATCCCAGACGCTCCCCGCCCTGTCAGGCACAACCACAAAGTGACTCTCTTCGCCGGTACACGAGAAATCCCCGCGACGTTACGAGTGCTTGAAGGAGACCAGATCACTCCCGGTTCATCAGGCTGGGTTCAAATGCGAACTTCGGAGCGAGTGCCAGTGGTTCGCGGCGATTCTTTTGTTGTGCGCGATACCGAGAATACGCTCGGCGGCGGCCGGGTACTCGAGCCCAACGCACCTCGGAGAAAGCGGAACGACGCCGAGACGATCTCACGGCTAGAAACGCTTAAGAGCGGCTCGAGCGAAGACGTTATCTACAATATGCTGACCGATATCGAGCCAGCCACCATCGCACAACTTGCTGGTGCGATAGGTTCGTCAGCCAGCGATATCGAGGCCGCTATCTCAGTCTTAGAATCGGAAGGTAGAGTCAAAACACTCGGCAACGAACTTGATTACGTCATCTCTACAACAGGCTGGCAGTCACTCATCGAGAAGGCAGGCTCGACTCTTGGTGTATTCCACAGATCATTCCCGCTACGACAGGGAATGCCACTTCAAGATTTCCGCGGTCAGCTGAAGCTTAAAGCCGCTGCCTTCGGGTCAGCTTCAGATTCGCTACGTGCCGACGAAGTCATAACCACCGATGATGCGATCGTCCGAATGCCAGCACACACACCGTCGCTTTCGAGCGAGCAAGATACCGAAGCGAATGGGTATCTCAGGTTAATCGCTGAGAATCGGTTTAGCCCGTCGACGGAAAGTCCGATCAATATCGAGCTGTTGCAGTTCCTGACTGAGAGAGGGGATGTAGTCAGAATTAGCGGCGACATTGTGTACCCGTCAGATGCCTACGATGAGATGGAAACGAAGATTCTCGCTTCAGGATCCGATGGTGTAGAAATCACGATCACGAGCGTTAGAGAGCTCTTTGGCACAAGCAGGAAGTACACGTTGGCGGTGCTCGAACACATGGATTCGAAGGGTCTGACCCGTCGATCCGGTGATACTCGTTTCGTTCGCTAGGATTCGAGCCCGAGTAATTTCTAGCCGATTACAAGCGGAGGAGTGAACGTGAACGTACTGCCCTCTGCAACTGTGCTTTCTGCCCAAATCCTACTACCCTGTGCTTCGACGAAGCCGCGGGCGATCGAAAGACCCAATCCTGAGCCAGCAACTATGTATTTAGCCGAATTCGCACAGATAGCGGGTATCGCCAACTGTGACCGATGTGATCGAGGTAGAGCGGGATACACTTTGCGCCGCCATACTCGACTCCAGTTCGTGGCCACTTTCGAGCGCTTCATGCAGCACTCTGCCGTCGAAGTGCTCAGGGAGTGGTATTCCGAGCAACTCCAGTACGGTGGGGGCAATGTCGATGTTTCCACTTGGTAACTCCGAATGAAGTCCGGAGGCGAACGAAGGACCGCTCGCAATCAAAGTATTGTGGAGCTCCGCTGAGCTGCCTCCTCCGTGAGAACCCACTCCGACCCGACCTCCAGCAGCCGCACCAGAACGGGCAAGTGGTGCTGGCAGCCCGGTGTCAGTGGATCGCATAGCGATGGCGATATGCGGTGCTCTTGGTCCCGCTATGCCGAGTTCGTCGATCGAAGCGAATTCTCCCTTGACCGAATTCGGTAGATCAGTGGCAATTGCGTCGACCCACTCTCGCGCCACCAGCCAGTTCAATAGTCCATCTACCACCTCGGATTTTGTGTTCGTCAAGTACAGCAGCAACGATCCGCCGTTTTCTGCGATCACGATAGAGTTCGAGTTGAAGCCGGCATTGACGAGTTCGCTGTTAACGTCAATCACGGAATCGATTGTCGAGTAGCCGTGGTCCGATACGACGAACACGTCCGGTTCATCTCCGAGTACGCGAATCGCTTCCAAGATTCGTCGTAGTTGCCGATCCGCAAGCGTGTACATTTCTTGCGCCTCAGAGCTGTCGACTCCGAAGGCATGCTGAGACGTGTCAGGCTCCGGAAACCAGACCATCAGGACATCGGGTTCGAGTTCACCAATTGCATACTCGATCGCCACATCGGCTGTGCGTTTCACAAGATCGGCGGCGGGTGCTTCTTTGGCTGGCCAGTCGTCAAATCTTTCGACTATCGAAGCGTGATGCTCTGGAGGATTCGTGAACTCGGGGTGAATCACAACGTCACCGAATTCACCGGCGTTGGGATGCTGAACAAAGGCGTTTCCACTGGTTCCACCAACAACCGAAACCCACTTCAAATCATGGGCGCTGATCATTTCTCCGATAGTCGGTACGAACAGCAAATTGCCGTCCAAGAGCGTGTTGATTTCTGGTAGCTTCGGAACAAGTGCGTCGACAATCTCTGTTGTTGAATACTCGGGGAATATCGACTTGTTCGCCGTTAGACCGTGTTTGCCCGAGGTTACTCCGGTTACGATGCTCGCCGAGTTGCCGCGGGTTACCGTTGGGAATACTCCGTGGTTGTGGGTGAAGCGAACTCCATGGTCTGCAAGTTTGCTCACGACCGGCATGTGCTCGGCAGTTACCTGGGACGGCTGTAGTCCATCGAACGCAGCGATCACTATTTTTGGCATTAGCCCAATCCCAATTGTTGTAGTTCGCTATCAGAGAATCCGAAGTAGTGAGCGACTTCGTGAAGCACAGTATCCCGGACTTGAAGTTCGAGCTCTTCGATCGACCCGCATGCCTTTTCGATCGGCTCCTGGAATATCGTGATCAAATCTGGCAGCGGTGGGACGAAGTTTCCACGTTCCGGTAGTGGCACGCCTTCGTAAAGACCGTAGAGCGAATCGCGAGGATCAAGGTTGTTTTCGACCATCTGTTCACGGGTTGGGCGGTCGGCAACAATGATGCTCACGTTGTCGAGCTTCGAAAGAAATTTATCTGGCAAGACAGCAACAGCAGCACGCACCATATCTTCGAAGCTGTCCTGACTTACCTGCATGTTCACAGCAACGTTACCCGGCAGTTGTCTGAGTGCGTATGGCCTTCAGTCGATCGATGTTCGGCTTGTCGGGTCCACTTTTACCTGTACCCGGAACTTCCAGATAAAACGGCACGTGCTTGAACGCCTCGTGCACCATGAGGGTCTGGAACCCGGCCGTTCCGATAAGACCATCGCCGATATTCTCGTGACGATCGACTGCTGAACCGAGCTCCCGCATCGAGTCGTTCGCGTGCACTGATTGAAGCAGTTCGATGCCAATCTCTTTGTCGAACTCGTCGATTGCGGCATTCAGGGTATCTGCGGCAGTGATGTCGTATCCAGCAGCCCATACATGCTGGGTGTCAAGGCAGACCGCTACCCGGTCGTTGCCGATCGCCTTGATCAGAGTACCGAGTTCGGCAAACGTCGAGCCGATATGATCCCCTGCACCAGCACTGGTCTCGAGCATGAGAAGCGAATCACCGGGTTCGTTGTCCAGTATCTTGCGTACTGAACTAGCGAACTGGTCTACTACAGCTTCGAAGCCCTGACCTCGGTGGCTTGCCGGGTGGAAAATAACGCCCAATGCGCCGAGCTTGTTCGCAGCAGCAACATCGGCCTGGAGTGCCACTTCCGACTTTCCGAGCAGTTCGGGATCTGCAGTGCCAAGAGCCACTAGATACTTGCTATGGAGAACGGTTGGTCCCATTCCAGCACGCTTCATCTCGGCGGAATACTTTTCGGCAATGTCGTCGGCGATAGGCTTTGCCGACCACATTCGGGGGGACGACGCGAAGATTTGAAAGCATTCGGCTCCAATCTCTTCGGCCCGGGCAACGGCTTTGTTCGATCCACCAGCTGCAGAGACGTGAGCACCGATCAGCATTCGTTACCGTTCCTTTTTCGCGCGCGGCCACTGCACCCCAACCGGCGCATAGTAGACGAATATTCTTTAGGGTGCGACTCCTAAGCAGCGCTACTACGAATTAGTAGCCGCGGTTCGTCGCCATGGGAGAAATCCTCGTCGCTCCCAGAGCACCAGAACCTGGGCTGCGATAAAGATCGAGCTGTAGGTTCCAATCATGACACCGGCGAGCAGGACTATCAGGAAGTCTCGAAGTGAGGCTCCACCGAAAAGCAGCATTGCCAGAATTACTGTCATCGTAGTGATGCTTGTGCCGAGCGATCGAGTCACAGACTCGTTGATCGAAAGGTTCACCGTGCTTCGGAATTCGCGCCCTGGAGCCAGAGTTACGTTCTCACGGATCCGATCGAAGATAACGATTGTGTCGTTCACGGAGTAACCGATCACCGTCAGGATGCCCACGATGAAGATCGCATTGACCTCGGCGTTGATGGCAAGCCCAAGTACAGCGAACACACCGAGCACGATGACTACGTCATGCGTAAGAGCAACGATCGCTGCAAAGGCGTACTTGTACGAGTTCGGCACGGAGCGGAACGCGTACATGATGTAGAGCATCACGCATACCGCGGCCACAATGACCGCTGTAATGGCGTTCTTGACAGTGTCTTCAGCGACCGACGCGCCAACAGTCGAGGTGTCGAGAACTCGTGCCGGTGCCTCTGCAAGCTTGGCAATTTCTTCGTTCACAGCGTCAAGACCTGAGTTCCCAAGATCATCAGTGCGTATGAAGTACTGATCATCGCCCATGGCCTGCACGATCGCGCCAGGGTGTCCTGATTTAGCGAGTGCTTCGGTTACTTTCACAGTTCCAGGATCACCAGCAGTGAACTGGTACGTAAGGGTTGTACCGGACGTAAAGTCAATACCAAGATTCAGTCCGGATGTTGTCAGCACTCCCACCGAAATGATGGCGAGCACAATCGATATGGTCAGGAAAATCCGACGCTTTGCGACGATATCCATTAGGAGTTACCTCCAGACGCTGAATCGCTCGTATCACGCTGATCGCGAACTGGAACGAAGAGATCTGGACGATCTCCAAGCCTGGTCTGGGCGATCAAGCGAAGCAACAGCCGACTGGCAAAGAATGCAGTGAACATGCTCAATAGCACACCAATCGCGAGTGTCAGGGCGAATCCCTGCATCACGCTGGTGCTGAATCGATCACCGAACCAGAAGAGAACAACGGCAACGATGATCGTCGACATGTTTCCATCCCTGATCGATGGCCAAGCTCGCTCAAATCCGGCTGTGATGGCAGCAAGCAGGCTGCGACCGGAGCGAAGTTCTTCCTTCGTGCGTTCAGCAATCAATACGTTTGCATCCACCGCGAAACCGAGCGACAAGATCACAGCGGCAGCACCCGACAGCGTCAGGGTTACCGGGATCATCTTAAAGATACCTAGCAGCATGATTGTGTAAGCAATCAGCGCAATCGACGCTATGACACCAGGCACCTTGTAGTAGGCGATCATAAATATTAGAAGCAGAATCATGCCAATACCACCGGCGATAAGACTCTTCTCTAGAGAGTCTCTACCGAGAACGGCGTCAACGTTGCGTTCCTGGATCAGCTCGAGTCCGACTGGAAGTGCACCAGAACGGAGCTGAATGGCGATAGTTCGCACACCTTCGGTTGTGAAGCTGCCACCTTCGATGATGGCTCGGCCACCGCTTATACCAGCCTGTGCGCTGGGTGCGACAAGCTCTTCACCGTCGAGGTAGATGGCGAGTCGGTCGTTCTGGCGTGCTACACGGTCGGTCCACTCGAAGAAGGCATCTGCGCCATCGTCGTTGAAGACAAGTGTGACGATAGGTCGAGGAATGCCACCCCCGGAAATATCCGGGAATGCATCATCAAGATCGGAGGCTAGAACAGTGGTTGCCGACTCTGTGAAATACGCTGGGTTTGTGCAGCGCTCGGCGCCCCACTCGGGCTCAGTCAGGCCGTCGGGCGGCCATGGAATATCTTCGGAGGGAGGCAGAATGTCGCCACACTCTCGGTAACGGAACTCGAGTTGAGCTGTCTTACCGATCAGGTTCTTGGCTTCCTGAACACCGCCCCCAAGGATCCACTGGGTAAGTGTTCCCTGACTTGATGTGAACTGGACGTTACCGAGTTCTCGAAGTGCCTGAAGAATTCTCTGGTCTTCTCCGAGGACCGGGTTGCCATCTTCGTCGGTCGAAGTGATATCGAGACCATACATAAGTATGGCGAAGAGACCTTCAGCACCACTAACCTCGTCGATGTCGGCATCGCTTCGCCCAACTGAGGCGAAAGCTGCTTCGACCTCTTCGAGAGTCGGTAGAGTTTCGATATCTTCGGACGGGATAGCGTCCGACTCTGTGTCATCACCGATAACCGGTGGTGTGATATCTGAGAGAACATATCCGACCTGCAAAGCGACAGGGTATTCAGCGATAACCGCCTCACGCCATGCGTCGGCGTCTGATGGAATAATCACGTTTCCATCTGCATCAAGAACTTCACCCTGAATTTCGTCGAATTCGATGACCAGTGAACCGTTCTCGTTCTGCTTTACTTTCGCGTCAGGGCGTCCAAGCTCATTGTGGAAAAAGCCTTCGAGAGTCTCTGGTGTGACGGTATCTGCACCGAAGTTCGCTGTAATTGCTGCCCCAGATTGCCCTGGAATCTGCACGAGAACACGATCAGGAATTGAATCGACTCCACCACCGAGAAGCTGCACGCTTGCTTCGCTCACACCGAACTCGTTCACACGCTTCTCGATGATGTTACGAACACCTTCCATGTCTTCCCGCGTGGGCTCGCCTCCATCGGGCGGAATAACGTTGTAGACAAGGTGGGTGCCACCTTCAAGGTCCAGTCCGAGGGTCAAGCCTAGTGGGCTATCTCCGCCGCGGGTAAACCCGAGGACACTAACTTCGGAAATTGCCAATACAACAACCGATGCGATAACCAGTACTGCAACGAGGACGAGGCCTCTGAATCTACTCAATAACTCAGACTCTTACGCGAAACGCGCCGC
>JAPYUK010000082.1 GCA_029936155.1 Dehalococcoidia bacterium
GATCCATGTGACGCGTGCCAAGATTGATCGACACCACCTCGGCACTTTCGGCGCCATGCGGTAGTTCGGAATTCGAGGACACTACGGTTCGAAACCCGTTCGCGGCAAAAGGCGCAGCTGCGTCAAGCGCCCCGGTAAGGTCGTCGGCGAATATTCCTACGAGTGCGGTTGAAGAATCGATCAAGGGTTCAAATCGATTGTTGATACGGGCATGAACGCACTGTACATCAGCCCATGCGAACCACTAACCGCCGACAGGAGCCAGATACGGTGGACGACCGATCATTCCCGCGCCGACCGTCTCGTTGGTCGATTCGTCGATCAATATGAAACTACCCGTACCTCTTGCGTCTGCATATTCGTCGAACACGAGTGGCTCGCTGGTTCGGAGGGTCATCTGGCCGATTTCGTTCAGTTTCAACTCATCACAGGAACCAAGATTTGATAGCGAGTTAACATCAATCTTGCACTCAAGATCGCTCACCATCGCCCGTGCCGTATGGGTTGTGTGCTTGATACGCAGCATCGCACCGGGTCTGAGCGATGTTCTTTCGCCCATCCAGCAAACCGTCGCATCGAAAGAGTTGTCAGTTGTCGGCTTCTCAGTCGCGCTGCTAAACATCGCACCACGAGAAACGTCGAGATTGTCGTCGATTCGAATAGTTACGGCCTCGCCTTCCGAGGCAGAAGTAACATCACCTTCAGGCGATTCTATTGCCGTCACAGTAGTCGTGGCACCCGATGGCATCACAGCAATTTCCTGCCCTACCTCGACCGTGCCACTGGCGATTGTTCCAGCGTAGCCACGATAGTCGTGAAACTCGCTGGTCAGAGGGCGTATCACGTACTGAACCGGGAAGCGGAACGGTGCACCTTCTGAGTGGTCTGGTAGCTCCAGTTCCTCGAGGTGAGGCAGCAGCGGATCATCTTCGTACCACGGCATTCGTGAAGACTTCTCTACAACGTTGTCGCCTTCAAGAGCCGATATTGGGATGAAGTGATGCGACTCGACCTCAAGCTCTTCAAGCAAGGCGTGAAGATCATTTTGAATCGGCCTGAACACTTCTTCTTTGAATCCAACGAGGTCCATCTTGTTGATGCACACAACAACGTGCCTGATTCCGAGCAACGCCCCGATGACGGCATGTCGGCGAGACTGCTCGAGCACGCCGTGACGAGCGTCAACGATGATTAGCGCCACATCGGCGGTCGAAGCGCCTGTGACCATGTTTCGCGTGTACTGCACGTGGCCCGGAGTATCGGCAAGAATGAACTTGCGCTTCGGGGTCGAAAAGTAACGATACGCAACATCGATAGTGATGCCCTGCTCTCGTTCAGCCTTCAGACCGTCCGTAAGTAGCGCCAGGTTGAAGTACTCGGCGCTCTGCCTTCGACTGTGCTGCTCAGCTGAGTCGAGCACGTCGTCGTATATGGCCTTCGAGTCGTAGAGCAGTCGCCCGATCAGCGTGCTCTTTCCATCGTCGACCGATCCGGCAGTGGCGATTCTGAGGAGTTCCATCTAGAAATACCCCTCTCGCTTGCGATCTTCCATAGCGGCCTCAGCAGTGCGGTCGTCTGCCCTGCTGGCACCACGCTCCGATACGCGTGCCACAGCGATCTCGGCGATCACCTGCTCAAGGGTTTCAGCGTCTGATTTTTGACCAGCCGTGATGGTCATGTCGCCGACCGTACGGAACCTGACCCTTTCGGTAAATACCTTCTCACCGTTTTCAGGTTTCAAAAACTCAGAGTAGGCCATCAGCATGCCATCACGCTCGAATACCTCTCGTTCGTGGGCAAAATAAATCGAGGGCAACTCGATGCTCTCTTTGAGGATGTACTGCCATATGTCGAGTTCGGTCCAGTTCGAAAGCGGAAACACACGAATGTGCTGCCCCGTGTTCGTAAAGCCGTTGTACAGATTCCAGAGTTCAGGTCGCTGGTTCTTGGGATCCCACTGGCCAAACTCGTCTCGGAACGAATAGACACGTTCTTTGGCCCTTGCACGTTCTTCGTCACGACGTGCTCCACCGAACACAGCATGGAACTTCTGGTCACGGATGGTGTCGAGCAGTACGGGCGTCTGCAGACGGTTACGGGAAGCTCCTGGAAGCGTGCTGGCCTGAACGCGTCCGCTTTCGAGTGCGTCCGGCACCGATCCGATCACGAGGTCGATCCCCAGATTGGCAGCGGTCTTGTCCCGGTACTCGATAGCCTCCGGGAAGTTGTGCCCGGTGTCGATATGCACGATCGGGAACGGCAACTTCGCCGGTCGCAGTGCTTTCACCGCAAGGTGAAGCATCACGATCGAGTCCTTTCCTCCTGAGAAAAGAAGCCCCGGTCGTTCGAACTCTGCCACGACTTCCCGAATGATGTGAATGGACTCTGATTCGAGTGCACGCAGCTGACTCGACGTCAGGGGTTCACTATTCGTTTTGTCAGGGCTATTCATTGGTTTTGGTTCAGCAGTTGATTGAGTAATCGGATTTTCGCTTTGATGGTTTTCGGGCGCGTTTACTTGAAGATATGATTCGGGTAACGACTCAATCGATCTGAACGGCCTGGTCAAAAGTGAGGAAGAGAGGCAGTTTTTAGCACGAGCGATCAAGCCCACACGTGGGTGATGTCTCTAGCTGGGATGTCGAACGGTCGTAGTTAGTTCAGGGTCAACAGGCAGCTTTGGTGTTTGTACAACACACACAAAACCTGACGCGCGCACATCCCGTTGCCGGGGGGCACATACAGATTTTGTTACTGACCGTCATTGATTTGACCTTTGGCTCTCGGATGGAGCCACCTGTTCGATTCAGTGAGTAATTCTGCGCTTGGTTTGCGAAATCAGCAACAGCTCGCTCATTTCAATTTGTAATGACCGCGTGTCATTCACTCTGTTGCTTGAACCAATCAACCGTCGTCTTAAGCCCATCTTCCAATGAGATCTGTGGAACCCAGCCCAGTTCGCGCTTTGCTTTCGAAGGGTCCAGTGATATTCGATTTATG
>JAPYUK010000038.1:0-1850 GCA_029936155.1 Dehalococcoidia bacterium
GGCGACACAAGAGCGGCGATCTTGTCTTCGAGATTTCCAGCTCTTGCACCGGCTTCGTGCATGTCTTCGACGTTGGCAACTTTTAGTGGGGTGTCGACTGCGCCGGGGAGTACATCGTTCACACGGATGTTGTACTTCTCGAGATGAGCTTCCATAACGAGCGAGAGACCGTGAACTCCGCCCTTGGACGAGCCGTAAGCGAGTGAAGAGCTGGCACCGGTTACTCCTGCGCCTGACGCAGTGAGGATGATCACGCCTCTGTTCTGCTTTTTCATCACTCCGGTGACGTATTTACAGATGGTGAATGACCCCCGCAAGTTGATGTCGAGAACGGTGTCCCAAACATCCTCCGGAAACTCGTCGAGTTCGACCGCAGCACCTTGAAGCACACCGGCAACATGGATTAGCACATCTACACCGCCGAGCCAAGTATCAGCTGCTGCGACCGCGCCGGCTACTGCGGTTTCGTCGCGAACATCAACGTGCCAGTATCGAGCATCGCCACCAGCTTCGTTGACATCGCCGATTGTCGCCGATCCGTCAGCGTCGTTCACATCGAATGCTGCGACTTTGGCACCGTAGGCTGAAACTCGGAGTGCGGTTGCTCGTCCGATGCCGGTTGCGGCTCCGGTGATGATTATTCGCTTGCCGGAAAGGTCGGCGGGCATGTTCGACTCCTGAAGTTTGTGAATTGGATTGGTCGGGCGAGATCCTGAATCAAAATCAGAGTGATGTTTTTGTGGTATTTGATCGTACTAGTCCCATTCGATGCCGATGCGGTCTGCGATTTTGCGGATGCCTGCTGCGGCCATTGGAATCTTGTCGTCGGGCAGGTGCTCGACGAGTACGTGGGCTTTTGGATTAACTTTTTGCAGACCTAGCAGCAATGCTTCGTTGTCGAGCAGGCTTTCTGGTTGACCGATGATCGACTCTTCAAAGTGCGGCAACAAAGTGTCAACGACGGTGAAATCTTTGGCGTGGCAACCGAGGATTCGATCGGGAATGAGCTCGTAGAACTCGTTGATGAGCGAAGTTGTGTCGTAGGCGATGTCCAATGATCCGACAAAATTGACGGGATCCATGTTTAGGCCGAGGTTTTTAGAACCAACGGCGTCGATGAGATCCTTGATCCGTTGTGGTGAGTCGACTGGGCATACCGTTCCGCCTTCGACGGCGATCATGATCCCTTCGTTTTCGGCAACGTCGCATATCTGTTTGGTGCTGTCGATGAGTCGGTCAAACACTTCGTCGGAGTGGTTCTTCGGGTGGGGCATCCAACCGCCCTTTGGGTTGAGACTGCCGGGGCGGAGATAGGTGTTCGGGCTACCGAGTCGTGCGGTGAGATTGACCATTCGCTTCACGAATTTGATCTCGTTTTTGCGATCAGTTTCGTTTTCGGCAATCAATTTGCCGCCATAGTTGCCCACGGTCTGAGGCATCGCGAATCCACGACCATCGAACATAGATTTCAGGCGCTTTACATCTTTGTCTTTCATGGATTGCGGATCGTTGACCCTGATTTGGACGGTTTTGAAGCCGTGCTTGGCCACATTGTCTAGTACGACACCATCGATTGATTTCCAGTCACCTGGCACCAGGCCCGCAACACCTAAGAGCATGAGAAAACCTTTCCGTGAATATCACGTTGAACCACTACAGGATTGTTAACCATTGGCATAATTCACCTGACGGACTTACCGCACGCGCACAAATTGCCTCAACGGTGACCAAGCTTATCTACTGGTGAGGCGGGGTGGGGTGGATTCGTATCGAAATTAGTGGTTCAAGTAGAAAAATGGCAGGGATGAGCGGATCGAACATTACGCAGAGTGGTATCACCTATCGGCCTG
>JAPYUK010000038.1:1950-16478 GCA_029936155.1 Dehalococcoidia bacterium
TGTTCTGGTTTTTAGTCACCCTCGGCGAACGCTGCGACCATGTGGCGTCGCTGGATTTTTCCGGTTGCTGTCCGCGGGAGCGAGTCGGCGATGTAGACCACCTCTGGAACTTTGAAATCTGCCATCTGCTCTCGGCAGTATGTTCGGATCGCTTCCTGATCGGCATCGGCTTTCAAGACAACTGCGGCGTGGACAACCTCGCCGTATTTTTCATCGGGAACAGCGAAGCATACTGCTTCTGATACGGCAGGATGCTTGAGCAGGATTCCGTCGATCTCGAGCGGTGAGATTTTTTCACCACCACGGTTGATCAGTTCCTTGATGCGACCGGTAAGTGACAGATAGCCCTCTGCACCGAGGAAACCCTGGTCGCCGGTCCGGAACCAGCCATTCACAAACGCTTCGGCGTTGGCTTTGGGATTGTTGTTGTAGCCATGCATGACGTTTTCGCCTTTGATGACGATCTCGCCAATGTCGCCAGTTTTCTGGAGTCGGCCAGTTGCAGCCATGTCCATGATCGCAATTTCAACACCTGTCGCTACACCAACTGTTCCGGGGAGTCGTTTGCTAGGAGGCATCGGGCTCGATGACATCTGATGAGACGCTTCGGTCATTCCGTAGGCCTCGAGAACTGGAGCACCGAAGCGATCTTCGAGTCGCTCGAAAACGGCGGGTGCGAGAGCGGATGAGCAAGATCGGATGAAGCGGAAGGATTCGCGAGGAGCGTTGTCGTCATCGGCTCGCATGAGGAGGATCTGGTGGATGGTTGGTACAGCCGAGTACCACGTTGCAGCGTTGTCTTTCTGCAATCCCCAGAAACTAGAAGCAGAGAATCGTTCTGGTATTACAAGTGATCCGCCGGAGTTCAGGGTCGAGAGCGATGCGCCCATTAGACCGTGAACGTGGAAGAGCGGCATCACGATGATGGACGTGTCTTCAGGCGTCAGCTCATAGTGGTTCTTGATGTTGCCGATCGACTTAATCAGGTTTGCGTGGGTCAGCGGAACGCCCTTGGGTCGGCTAGTCGTTCCTGACGTATGCAGAAACAAGGCGACATCTTCAGGCGAAGGCGGATGTGCATCTTTGGAGTTGGTGAGGGTTCCGCTGCCGTTTCTGAGGATGACCGAGCTTCCGTCGAGTGAAGCATCGACAACCGGGATGCCGAGCTGCGTTGCGGCGTCTCGGCCGAAATGTGCTCCTGGAGGAACGATCGCTAGCTGCGCATCGGCGTCCTCCATGAAGAACTTGAACTCGTCGACGGTGTAGGCGGAGTTCAGCGGCGCAGCCACGGCTCCGACCCGTGCGACAGCGAGGAACAGCACCATGAATTCGAGATTATTGGTGAGAACGATCGATACCGGTCGGCCCGGTTTTATGCCTGCGCCTGCAAGTAGTCCTGCTACTCGTTCGATCTCATCGCCGTACTGGCCGTACGAGAGAGTTGGCCCACCGGGAATGATGATCGAATCATCGGTCGCAGATGAGGGATTGAGTAGGTTTGCGAGCGTGTTTGTGGGCATGTGTACCTGAATGGTCGGTTGTGTTAGCTGCCGTTCGTTTGCGAAATTGGAGGGTGTGACGAGATGCGAGTGAGATCACGAATTGTAGTACCGATCTCGCTTCGTAGGTGGGATGTTCTATTCCCAGCTCCAAGTTGTTGTCGCTACGAGGGGGTTCTCGCGGTCGACGAGCACGTGCCCGGTGTCGGCAAATCCACTGTCGGCGAGTCGTGCGGCATCGACGGTACATGTTTGTGGCTCAACACACAGTGCGTGTTCCGGGGAGAAGAACATGTAGTGCGTGATCGTCTCGGAGCCTGTGATGGTGAATGTGAGTTCAGGCCAGCTAAGCACGGCGGTTCCGTTCGGGTTTCGCAAGAAACAGCCGTCGACTTCTTTTACCGCAAACCTGGTTCCGGACTGAAGCCTTGTTGTGGTGTCGGTGACGCTCAGCTTTCCGGTTGCGGTTGCAGGAAATTCGAGCTCCCACTGTCCGGCGACGTCGGAAGTGGCAGTGACGATATCTGAACCGAGTGATGTGTTGAACCAGGGGTGCCAGCCAACGCTTCCGGGGAAGGTTCGGGTTTCCTCTGGTGCTGCGATCAGCCGCATCGTCTGTACCAGTGACTGTCCATCTAAGGCGAGAGAGTATTCGATGTGGCCTTCGTACGGCCATGGCTCTTCAAGTTTTATTTCGAGTTCTAGAGTACTTTCGGTTATTTCCTTGACCGTCCATTCACGCTCTCTTACAAGTCCGTGAATTGCGTGAGGGGGCTGGTTCATGGGCATTTCGTGGACGCCGTCTGGGGTAACGAGTCGTCCGTCTCGGAGTCGGTTCACCCATGGCGCCATGACGAACGATCCTTCGCCGTGAGGTAGCACTGTCGGATCGTGCGAATTTTCGCCACCCGAAAGCAGTTCGTATGAATTGCCGATCTTGTTGATTCGTATAGACCGAAGTGATGCACCCGCGTATGGAGAGGTTGTTACAGAGGCAAATTCGTTTTTAATCGTGATATTGGATGGCATGGCTGAACGTTCGGCTGTTGATGGCGGTATTATTTGGCGGCTTCGCTTAGTTGGTTTTTATATCTGGAGAAATTATGTCTGAAGGATTTCCGTCTGCGGGAGAAACGACAGTTCACTTTTCTCACGTTGCGTATCGGTTAGAAGAACGATACGCACTTCGTAATCCTAAAGTGAAATATTTTCAGACTTGGTCGGCTGAAGATACGGCGAACCGGATCAAGGACGCGGACGTGTTCTTGTGCTCGGGGTTCTGGGACGACGCGCTGCTGGAGCGAGCGACAAAGCTGAAGTACATCCAGTCGATTGGTGCAGGGTATGACCAGTTTCCGCTCGATGAACTGAAAGAGCGGGGCATCGTGCTTGCGAACGCCTCGGGTGTGAATCAGAACGCGGTGGCCGAGCATGCGATGTCCATGATTCTAGGGTTGAATCGGCACATTCACACTGGTCGAGACAATCAAAATAATCGGACTTGGCGCGGGATGCTTGGTGATCTCACCAAACGAGAAGATGAGCTGATCGGCAAGACGATCTTGATCGTGGGCATGGGTGCTATTGGCTCACGTCTGGCTCGTTTCGCCAAGGCATTCGATATGAAGGTTGTTGCGACCAAGCGCGATCCTTCGACTGCCGCTGGGCCTGCTGACGAGGTGGTTACTCCGGATCGGCTGGGCGAATTGATTCCTGATGCCGATTTCGTGGCGCTGACGTGTCCATTGACTGCCGAGACGACGAATCTTGTTGATGCTGATGTGTTGGCTTCTATGAAGCAAACTGCTTACGTGATAAACGTCGCACGTGGACAATGTGTAGACGAACCGGAACTTGCGAAGGCGCTGAAGTCGGGCTCGATTGCTGGAGCGGGTATCGATCACTTCTGGGACGAGCCGCTGGGTGCCGATTCAGATTTCTGGGAGATGGAGAACGTGATTGTGACACCGCACACCGGAGGTGAGACTCGCCTCTACGAAGAGCGATTGATCGATATTCTCGATGACAATCTGGGTCGATTGTGGAGCGGCGAGACGACCTTGCGAAATCACATCGCCTAGGTGTCATCGGGACGTTTTCTGAGATGTCCATAGGTGATTGCTGGGTCGGGTAGCCCGTTTAGAAAGCTGGCGGGATAGCTTCGATCACAGCACCGTGTAGTGCAATCAGGTAAAGCAATCCTCAAATATGTTCTAGGTTTTTCCAACATTTGCTCTGGCGACCACCGCACGTGAATACTTCGATAACCCGGTAAAGTATTGAGTACTAGTCGCTTCTTATGTACTTGCGGGGCGTGAAGTCGGATCCGGCTCGGTCTTGAGGTTTATAGCCGAGGACTTCTTCGGCGTGGGCGATGTCGAAGATCTTCCACGTATTGTCGGAGGTTGCATTGAAGATATCGTAGCGGTGCGAATCGGGTGTGCTGATGCACAGGTCGATTATCTGGGCGGTGTCACGATGACTCAGCCATAACGACAGCGCGTATGCCGAGAATGTTGGGTCGTCGGTTTCGAGCACCCACCCGATGCGCAAGTGAAACGAACTCACGCCGTGGTAGTCGTTGTAGTAGCTCCCCAGCGCTTCGCCATAGGCCTTTGCTACACCGTAGTAGCTGTCGGGGCGGATCATGTGCTTTTCGGTGATTAACTCGTAGTTGTCTTGTTCCAGTAGATGGAAGTTGCCGTCGTTGACATGCTTCCATGGAGACTCGAGGTAGTAGCCGCCTTCCGCATGGTTCGAGCTGGCGAAGATGACTCGCTTTACACTCGCTCGTTTTGAGGCTTCGAACACGTTGTAGGTCGCGATGAAATTGTTCTTGAGAATCGAATCCCACGGGCTAGCGGGCGATCTATCGGCGGCGAGATGAACGACGGTGTCGATGCCATCGAACGCGGGTGTGATGGCGTCGAGATCATCAAGATTCGCTATTGTTGACTTGATGCCGATAGCTTCGCGCAGATCGAGCGATGAAAACTCGTACTTGTCGCCGAGTTTGTCGATCATCACTGTACCGATGAGACCGGCGCCACCTGTGATGAGAACTTTTCGTTTGTCGGACATAAGATTCCTGTTGCCTTGATTAGAAGCGGTGAGCGTTGGGTTTGAAACTGGCTTCGTAGTAGTCGGCGACGTTTGTACCCGGGGGTGCCAGTACGTCGATCTGATCGAGATCGTCCTGGGTTAGTTCGACATCGAGAGAGCCGAGATTGTCGATAAGTTGCTCAAGTGTTCGGGGGCCGACGATTGGAGCGGTTACACCCGGCTGTGCCGCAACCCACGCAAGTGCTATCTGGGCGACAGTTGCGTTGTGGGCGTTTGCGATCGGCACAAGACCGTCGGCGATATCCATTACGCCATCGCTGAATCGCTTTAGCTTGCCAGGATCGGTTTCGTCGCCAAAGCGTGTTCCGGATGCCTGTTGGGTGCTGCGCGTGTACTTGCCGGTGAGTCCCCCGGCTGCCAGCGGTGACCATGGGATGAAGGCGAGGCTGTAGGTCTGGCACATTGGAAGATGTTCACGTTCAGCTCGACGATCGGCGAGATTGAACGGAGATTGTTCGCTTACGAATCGAGTTTGGCCGAGTTTTTCGGATGCCCAGAGTGACTCCACGACCTGCCATGATCCGAAATTACTGGTTCCCGCGTATCGCACCTTGCCTGAGGTGATCAGATCGTCCATCGCTCGCAAGGTTTCGTCGATGGCGATGTGCGGAGTTGGTCGGTGGAGCTGGTAGAGATCGATGTGATCCGTTTTGAGTCGCCTAAGACTGGCTTCACAGCCTTCGATGATGTGGAGTCGGCTATTTCCGATCAAGTTTGGCTCGTCGGACATCCGGCCGTTGACCTTGGTGGCGAGAAATACCTGGTCGTGCTTGCCGTTGCGTTGCAGCGCTTCACCAACAAAATTTTCGGACGCCCCATTGCCGTAGACATCGGCTGTGTCGAGGAAGTTGATTCCTTCACCGATGGCGTGGTCGATTATTTTGCAGGTGTCTTCGAGGTCGGTCTTCTGGCCGAACATCATGCAGCCCAGCACGAGCGGGCTTATGTATACCCCGGTGCGTCCAAAGAGTTTGTATTCCATCGGTTTCCTGTGGCGGATTTTATTGATTTCAACGAAGCGCTGAATAAATAGCGCGGGTAGAACGTTATACCACTACGGAGTGGGCAATTAGATACTTGCGTCGTGGACAAGCTATGTTGGTGAAGAGTGGGATGGCGCTCCACTTGGACTCAATGCGAGGGACAACATGGACATGTGTTTTTGAGTTCTACATCACCGGAGGCGGGTGAGCCGTTCGAAAGATCGAGCGCAGCAGGGTCGAAGATCATGTACGCCTGTTCGTAGTCAGCCCCGTTTTCGATACACAATCGCTTGTAGACCGATTGAAGCTCCGGCTGGATCATGCCTTCTTTGGCTTCGTGAACGGTGTCGAGCCAGATCTTACTTCCGAGCTCGCAGGCGATTCAAACACGCCGAACTCCCCTTCGCACTTGATCATTCGTAGTTGGCAGATAGCGTCTTCAGCGTCGACGGAACTAGCGTTTGGGAGTAGTTCCTGAAGTCGTTTGGAGTATTTCGAGCCGATGTACCGACGCTCTATAGCGATAGCACCGTTGGAGAGGCTTTTTCCTTCAGTGCATTCGCCGTGACTTCCATTGCGTCGCCAGAGGGTGGATTCGTGTCGAGCAGACTGACCTATGTTTGGATGTAGTAGCCGAGTCCCCGGTAACGTCGATCCTGAATCCACGGATCCATGATTTGCAGGGTAGTTGCCTCGGATGCTCCGGCAACGATGAAGGCTTCGCCCTTTTCGTCGGCGGGAAGTCCTAACACTGTCATGTGAGTGGCACGTTCGTATTCGAATAATTGCATTGAGCGAGGTCTCGGCTTGAGCGGTTTCGGTAATGCGTTAGCTCACTAAGGCAGGCGAGATTGTACGCTTTGTGCTGCATTAACCAAGTTATGTCCGTCGAACAGCGCATTACTTTCGTCATCAGCGGTCGAGCTAATCGAAACGAATGTCGAGTTGAATGCGAAGACGACCAAGGCACCGATACCGCTTGCACTAACGTCCATGAGATACGAATTGGTGCCGACAACGTCCTGTTGTAGTACCGCAAGCTCGCCCAGCTGCTCTTTGCCGATAAGTGCTGACGCGAGCGTTGAGTTGTACTGTTCTTGGGCAAGTTCACTATTTTCGAACCTGACGAGGAACAGAGTTAATGATTCTCCAGGTACCGGATTGTCGCTCTCATCGACGGATTGGAAAATTTCGACAAGGCAGCTGTCGATTGTCCCGCTTTCGGCAAGTTCAGGTACTGCAGCGACATCGGTCACGCTCACCCGTTCGAATAATCCTTCAACGCCTGTTAGATCTGCAATCGAATCGAAGCTGATAAACCCCGTACAGGTTTCGTAGTTGCCTACAGCCGAATTGGGCTCGGTAGCGGGCTTGGGCCCTGAATCACTTGAACAGGCGACTGATGTTATTGCGAGCAGGACAAGGGTGGCGAGGAATAATTTCATTTTCGACTGAGGATTCGGCATGCAAGTACTGTAACGGCGATGTCGGGATTAGGACGCATGCTGCTCAAGGGGATTCACCCGAATAGGTCTCGAATAAATCAAGTGCGTCAGACAGATACTGCTTTCAGAACGTAACCGTAAGATTGAAGCGAGTGAATAACCCGAGATTCGTCAGCAGCTTCAAGTTTTGCTCGTAGATTTTTGACTGTGACGTTGGGAACGTTCTTCGCTCGCGATAGAGCGGTTTCTGGGTTTTGCAAGAAAGTGTGGAGTAGATTGAATTCTTGGCGAGTGAATTTGAGTTCTCTGTCGCCCCTGATTGCCGTTTGTGTTTCGAGTGATAGCTGGATGTCGTCGAACATGAGAGGGTTGTTCAGCAGTGCGCTGTTCCGATGTGTTAGTCCGAGTGGATCACATTGGAAAACCTGGCGACGTCGTTCGATTAGTTCGTCGATCTCCTGGGTCAGTTGGAATTCTTCGATCATGCTGGCGACCGAATCATTGCACTGTTCTACGAATTTTAGGCAGGAATCCTCCTGTGATTTAGTGAATCGGGAAGGGGCTACGAACAACAGGGCCCCGTATGTGAAGTCATCGATGGTGATTGGCGCACCAAAACAGAAATGGTTGTTGAACTGCGCGAAGGTCGAGTCGATTAGCGGTTGATTGGCTACGCCGTCGATGAATTATGTGTCCGGCTTCTGAAGTGGCTTTTTCTCGTGGAACAGCGTACGAAGCGATGCCTGTGCGGGCAAGGAATGTTAGCTCTGACTATCCCCAGTAAGTTTCTTGATTCGAACCCCAAAGTTCTCTTGACTGCTTAATGTAACCCTCTGGCGGGTGCAGCTCGATAGGCGGGTTCGCGCTCAGTACACCTTCATCCATGTTGATGCCGATGCCCGGGACTGTTGGTACGCTGTAGTAGCCGTTTTCTTGCTGCGGGAAGTCACCTTCTACTACGAGGTCGAACCATGGTTTGTTGCCGCCCTCTTGGATCATGAAGTTTTGCATTCCAACGTCGACCTGAATGGCCGCCATGGTGTTTACGGGGCCGTAAGGGTTATGTGGCTGTACACCGACGTAGTAGACTTCGGCCATTGCTGCGATCTTCTTGAGTTCAGATATTCCGCCGACGTGGCAGATGTCGGGCTGGATAAGAGCTACTACTTGCTTTTCGAGCAAGTCTTTGAAGTCCCACTTTGTGTACAGCCGTTCGCCGGTCGAGAGTGGCACGTTCACAGAGTTGGCTACTTTTGCCATGGCGTCGACGTTCTGCGGCGGGACGGGTTCTTCAAATACGTATGGGCGCATGTCGGCTACAGCATCGGCGAATCGTATTGCCGAAGATGGGTTGAGGCGGCCGTGGCACTCGATTAGCAGCTCGACGTTGGGACCGACGGCTTCTCGAACTGCGTAGACCTTGGCGATTGAGTCGGCCTCAGCTTCTGCCGATGGGAAGATTCCGGTGTGGCCGAAGGGGTCGCCTTTGAGTGCTGTAAGGCCGGTTGCTGTTTCGCGAAGGGCGTGGGCAACACAATCGTCGGGGGTTTCGCCGTCGAAGCGGCCGTAGGTCCAGATCTTTTCTCGCATCTGACCGCCGAGAATCTCCCAGACGGGGACGTCGAATGCCTTACCCTTTATATCCCAGAGCGCGATTTCTATACCGCTTATCGCGGCCATTTGAACGACTCCACCTCGTACGTTGTGCCAGAGGTGGTACATTTCTTGCCAGTGCTGCTCGATCCGGAAAGGGTCTTTGCCTATTAGAGTTTCGCCAATTTCGTCGACCATGTTTGCTACCGCAAGTGGTCCGCAGGTCGCTTCGCCCCAGCCAACGATTCCGGTATCTGTGGTGACTTTGACGTAAACGTAGTTGCGCCGGACGCCTCGGAGATCGGCTTCGGGGTTGGCGCTTGCAATGGCTTTGATTTCGGTGATTTTCATGTGGGTTTTCGTTTCGCTCGTGGCGTTGCGTTAGTTCCGGGCGTTCGAGGCCGACTTGGTCGCGCGTCGCATTTGACCTTCCCACTAACTCCCTTCCATTAAGGAGGTGAGGACCGGTAGTCCCGGTGCGAGGAGCAATGGTAAATCACACGCCCATTTTATGAGTTTCGTGACAGTAGTTATCAGTTTCGGCGGATGAGTGCAAGACCATTCAGGGAGACTCGCAGCCCTCAATTTAGCTGTCGGTTGGTCAATTTTTCAGATGGTCCGAGTAGTCGGATAATTACTCGACCGAGTGCGTGATGATGTAGGCGTGCGGGGTTCTTCGTCGGCACCATGAGGTCGGCATACTGACCGAGATAGCCTTTACGATCATAGGGTTGGGGGTTCTCTTGTTTCCATTGCTTTATCTCGTCAGTGTCGACCAGAACGTCGCCTCCTTCGATCCATGCGTTGAACTTTGGGAGTTTTTCGTCGTTGACGTATGCACTGATACCGGTGTCGACCCGGTAGCCCCAGTTGTGGACTCCGCAGATCAGGTTGTGTCCGTTGAGGCCGTCGGAGAGCATGACTCCTCGGTGGAGGCAGCGCCCGTAGAAGGCCGAAACTGCGTCGCCGAATCGGACGATAACAAGGTCGACGTTTTCGACGAGAGCGCCGGTGGGAGTGCGATCTGGGAGATCGTCGCAACGCGGTACTGAATGCTTGTTCAACTGCCGTCCCTAGTGTTGCCTGATTATTAATTCTTGGAATGAGATTAAGATTAGCGGATAACAAATCGGGGATTTGGCCAACAGCGGCGATACAATTACGGGTTTAGTCATAGTGTGTTGCGGGTTTGAGCGTATTTCGATTTTGTGCTTTTTGTAGCAAGGGATTTCGTTGGGATTAAAAGAGAACTGGTGGCGGTTCAACTATCACGCCGTTCGGTTGTGTTTCATACCGGTTGCGAAGCGGGCTCTGCTGCTAAGGAGCAAAGCCGAGGGCGAGATCCCGAACATACGTCCGATTATGCTCGCTCCGGTTCATAGAACCTCGGCCGATGTGTTTGCGCTGGCTGAAGCGTCGAAGGAGTTCGTCAGCTTTGTCTCGACGGATTCGTTCGGGCATAACGGTGTTATCAACTTCGTTCAGGAGAAGATGACGACCGCCATTGGAACGGTTATCTGGCATGAAGCTGGGATCGGTAATCCGCGCAAACGCGCAGTGGTTTTGGCTAAGGATGTTGACGATCGGTTGGATCGTCGGCTGATTACGGCGGCGTTCACGCAGGGGGAGTATCAGTACGATTCGGTTGAGTCGATCGAGGAAGGGCTAATAGGTCTGTTGAAGAGATACGAGTCTCGACACTTGAAGCAGAAGGGCCACGAGCTGCGGATTCCGATTGTGCCGGTTGGTATTGAGTACAACCGGAGCGGAAAAGGGCTAGAGCAGTCGGCGGTCGGCAAGTGGTTGTTGAAGTGGATTCCGTTCACACCAAACTGGACAATCCCGGCGTTACGGACGCGTATTACCGTGCGATTCGGAACTGCGCACTACTTCGAGGGCCAGAGTGCGCGTGAATTGGCAGAGGAAGTAATGAAGGAAGCCGCGGCACTGAGCGGGATTGAGTTTGAGGTGTAGGGGTTGGGGTGGTTTCTACTCGCCCTTCCTAGCGATCAGGTCGTCCACCACCTCTGGTTCAGCCAGAGTTGAGGTGTCGCCTATGGTGTCCAGTTCGTCGGTTGCTATCTTCCTTAGGATGCGGCGCATGATTTTGCCGGAGCGGGTTTTGGGGAGGGCTGGTGCCCAGTGGATAACGTCGGGTGAGGCGATGGGTCCGATGACTGTTCGCACTTGGCCTCGGAGTATGGTTTTCAATTCGTCGGTGTATTCCTGTCCGACGTTCAAAGTTACGTAGGCGTAGATGCCCTGCCCCTTGATATCATGCGGGAAGCCGACGACTGCCGCTTCAGCAACCGCTTCGTGTAGCACTAGTGCGCTTTCGACTTCGGCGGTGCCCATTCGGTGGCCTGACACGTTGATAACGTCGTCGACACGTCCGGTTACCCAGTAGTAGCCGTCTTCGTCACGGGTCGATCCGTCGCCAGTGAAGTAGTAGCCCTTGTACGTATCGAAATACGTCTGTTCGAACCGCTTGTGATCGCCGTAGAGTGTGCGCATCTGACCCGGCCACGTCGCTTTCAATGCGAGCACACCCGAAACACCATTGCCTTCGAGCAGCGTGCCTTTTTCGGGATCGAGAATGACCGGTTCGACACCAAAGAACGGCACCGTGGCTGCACCGGGATTGGTAGAGATAGCGCCGGGCAGAGGAGCGATAAGAATTCCGCCAGTTTCGGTCTGCCACCAGGTATCGACGATCGGGCAGTGTTCCTTGCCGACATGGGTGTTGTACCAGCGCCACGCCTCGGGGTTGATCGGTTCGCCAACTGAGCCCAGAAGCTTCAGCGAAGGCATGTCGTACTTGTCGGGGAAGTCGTCGCCGAGTGCTGCGATTGCTCGTATGGCGGTTGGGGCCGTGTAGAACTGGTTCACGTTCCACTTTTCGACGATCTGCCAGAAGCGATCGGCAGCTGGATACGTGGGAATTCCTTCGAACATAATCGTCGTTGCACCGTTGGCGAGAGGTCCGTAAACGATGTAGGAGTGGCCAGTCACCCAGCCGATGTCGGCGGTGCAGAAAAAAATATCGCCGTCGTGGTAGTCGAAGACGTACTTGTGGGTTTGCGATGCGTAGACCATGTAGCCGGCAGTGGTGTGCAGCACGCCTTTGGGCTTACCGGTTGAGCCGGACGTGTAGAGGATGAAGAGCGGATCTTCCGACTCCATCGGCTCGGCTTCGCACACTGGATCGGCGTCGGCCATCAGATCGGCGTACCAGACGTCGCGGCCTTCTTTCATGTCGTGTTCGACACCCCCACTACCAGGGATTCGTTCGACGACGATGCAGGTTTCGACGGAGATGCCCATCTGCTTTTCGGCGATTACCATCGCTTCGTCAGCGACGGTTTTCATTGGGAGCGGACGTGCGCCACGGTTAGTGCCGTTGCAGGTGATGAGCGTTGTGCAGGTGGCGTCGGCGATACGGTCGCCCAGTGCGTCGGCAGAGAAGCCGCCGAAAACGATCGAGTGGATTGCGCCGATGCGTGCACAGGCGAGCATGGCGACAGCGAGTTCGGGGATCATGGGCAGATATATCGAAACTCGATCGCCCTTTTTGACGCCGTTCGTTTTCAGCACATTTGCGAACTTGCTTACATCGGCGTGAAGTTCGTTGTAGGTGATTTCGCGTTGTTCGCCGGGTTCGTTGCCTTCCCAGATGATTGCGGTTTGTTCGCCTCGAGTTTCCAGATGCCGGTCGAGGCAGTTGTAGGCGATGTTGGTCTGACCACCCTCGAACCAAGTGATATCGACCGGGCCTGTGCGCACGTCGTAGTTGAACGATCGAACAGTGTCCCACGTCTTGAACCAGTGGTATTCGGAGGCTTTCTCGGCCCAGAAACCGTCGGGGTCGGCAATCGAGCGATCGTACTCGATCTTATATTCGTCGAAGCTCTTTATGTGGGCGTTCGCCGAGAACGAGTCCGAGGGTGCATAAAGTTCCGAGTCAGACATTGGTGTCTCCAGTTACCTGAGTAGAGTCGATCATGTGGTTTAGCGGACCATTTGCGGGAAGGATACATAGGAATTGGGTTATTGCTAAGCCGGAACAGATCGAACCGCGCCTAATGATTGGCGGTACTATCGTGCGATCACAGTGTTTTTGGCACTCAAGCTACGCTCAATGGTGAGCGGTTGGTTCACGAAGATTCTTCTGGAGATTGAGACTTAAAATGACGTATTCAATCGTGGCGTTTGATGAGGAAACAGGTGAGCTAGGGGTAGGAGTTCAGACGCATCGTCCGGCAGTCGGCGCGATCGTGCCGTGGGTAGCAGGTGGCGTTGGTGCGGTTGCGACTCAGGCGAGCGCCAATGCTAGGTACGGAACCCAAGCGCTCGAGCTGCTTCGGAACGGGCTGGACGCTGAACACGCTCTTGCAGCGGTGCTCGCTGGTGACGATGGTCGGGAGATGCGGCAGGTGGCTATTGTCGATGCGTTTGGATCGGTGGCGGCATTCACAGGGAGTGCGGCGCTGGAGGCGAAGGGATCGATTCAGGGTCGTGGGTTTTCGTGTCAGGCGAACATGATGCTGGGTGATGGCGTTCCTGAGGCGATGGCTCGTGAGTTCGAGTTGTCGGAGGGTCGGCTTGAGCGGAGGATATTGGCTGCGCTCGACGCGGCTCAAGCGGCTGGTGGAGATGTTCGCGGGATGCAGTCGGCTTCTTTGCAGGTGAGGCCGCCAGATGGACAACCGGGACCAGTGACTCGGCTGAATTTACCTGGAACCGATTTCAGAGCGGATCATTCTGACCAGCCTTTGGAGGCATTGCGATCGCTACTGGACAACCGGGATGCCGAGCAGTTGATGGGTTCGGAGGAAGTTACTGAATCTCTGGAGCGTGCTCGTAGTGAGTTCAGAAGTTCCGATGGTCTGGTGCTTCATGAGGAGATGGCTTTTTGGTACGCGGTAAGGACGCTGTCGATGAAGCATCAGCAGCACGATGAGGCGATCGAGGTATTGGCTTCGGTGATGGAGAAGAATCCAGATTGGGCGGTCTTGCTACAGAGGCTGCCGGAGCTGCCGAGCGATTCGCCGTTGAGGGCGTGTTTTCCTGGCTGAGCTGGGGAGATTCGAACTCATTGCCTTCCCGATGATATCGGGACGCTAGGATTGAACTTCGCAAATCACAAAAAAACGCCGACCCTTGCTTGAGTCGGCGTTTTGAATTTCTGGTGGAGCTAGTGAAACTGTAGGTGGTACTGAACTCGACCGCTTTCCGCTGGTTTAGGTAGGATTTGGCGACGAGTAGCCGATAGTCAAGTTGAGGAGCAGTTATGCCACGAGGTCCTAAAGTCACAGCGATCGAGGTGTATGAGTTCGCCTTTGATGTGCAAAACATGGCATCGCAAGGTCGGGGTAATCAAGCGCAGTACGCCAAAGGTGGGCAGAGCAAGCGGACGAACGTGGCATTGAGATTTCACACCGACCAGGGGATAGTTGGTGAATACGTCAATTCGAGGGTCACCGATGCTGCTGCGATTCGTCTGATCGCTGATCTGGTTATTGATCGTGACGCTCTTGAACGCGAAAAAATGTACTCAGATGCCAAGCGGGCGACCCAGCAGATTGGACGATTGGGCGTTGGTCTAGTAGACATCGTGCTCTGGGACATCGCAGGAAAGTTTCACAACGCCCCAATTTATCAACTCTTGGGAGGGCATCGTCGACGACTGCCCGCATATGCCAGCACATGGAATGGTGATGAGACTCCCGGTGGGTTGAGTTCACCGGAGGCGTTCGCTGATTTTGCTGAGCATTGCCTCGAATTGGGATACCCGGCCTACAAGATCCATCCGTGGCGTGACGGGTCAGTGCAACGAGATATCGATACGGTGCTGGCTGTTGCGAATCGTGTCGGCGGAAAAATGG
>JAPYUK010000008.1:0-12977 GCA_029936155.1 Dehalococcoidia bacterium
GAGGAGAGGGTTAGCCTCGGTCTGCCCTGACTTTTTCGAGCATTGCTGGCGGAAGTGGGAAGATCCAACCACGATTCTCGATGATCGCTTTTGAAAGCTCGGGCGGAATTGCGACGATAATTTCTGGCTCGATCGAGAAGCGACCTGTGAATCCACCGATCGCGCTTCGGGCGTGCACACCTCCGTAGTTCACGTCTTCGCCATCGACCGCGAAGGCACCCTTACCGCCACCGAACACTGACTGCCACTGCTGCGAGAATCCGTTCATTACCGCCGGTCCACCATCGAACGCAACGTCAGTCGAAACAACCATGCCTATGGCCTTCACAGTGTAGATAACGTCGTTCAAGTCGCCACCTTCGCCACCACAAGTGAGCCCCCAGTGGAGGCGCCTGATCATTGACCCAGCAACCCACTCTGCGGCGTTCTGACCCTCTTTAATACGGTCCGGATCGTCATACATCTGGCCGGGACCAACACCATGTCCGGAGAGGTAAACAAGCCCCGACTCGTGAAACACGAGCCCGCTGATTCCAGCACCCTTGAGACTTTTTACATCTTCATCGAAAGAGCCCATTTCGATGTTCAGCTTTTTGATTCGATCGTAGACGTCGTAGTTTCGCCTTAGATGATCGGGCACGATGGAGTTGTCGTAGTACTTTCCCATTCACGTTTCCTTGCTCGATTGCCTGAAGGTTATGGCGTCTGTGGCCAGACGCCGCGTAGAGAATTAATTGTCGTCGAATAACTCGGTGAGATAATGAACCGCGTCCGGTAGAGCCTGGGTTGATGGTCGATCCGATCTTGGCTCGTAAACTATCGAAATCGGACCCTGGAATTCGGCATTTTTCAAGATGCGAACTATACGCGGATAGTCGAGCCAGCGCTCATCACCCGGAGCGGCAAAGTAGAACTTCGTCCGCGCCATCGCTGCCCTTGGCGCGCACATTTCTATCGATTCGTAGAGTTGTGGCTGGGCAGCGTTCTCCGTGGAGCCGAATCCGCCAGCGCCTGGCGATCCCTGAAACTGACCTGTGTCGAGAACGTAGGAAATGTCTGGACTGTCGATCTCATCCAGCATTCGCAGCACCTGCTTGCCGGTCGATGGTGTTGAGCCGTGGTTGTGATTGTGCAGAAAGACCGTGATGCTGGCGTCCGCAGCGTAGTCGCAGATAGTCTGGAATTTTGTGCGAACCGCATCAAAGGTGAACTCGAGCGTCTGTCCGTCCACCACTCCGTTGCCAGGCACCCGAACTGAATCGATACCCAGATGGGGCAGGGCATCGATCAACGTCTTTACCCGATTGATCTCATCTGGAATCGAAGAGACTGGCTCGTTGAACGGCACGATCAATCCACAGTACCCGAACTGAACTCCCTTGCCTTCGATCTGGTGAGCCAGCTCTTGCAGATAGTCGGGCTCGTAGGTCGCCAGCAACCGATCTTCGATATCGATCCCAGCAACGCCGAGTTCGGCAGCAATATCAGCAGCAGCGTGAATGCACTCATCGTTGTTGTCGTAGATATCGTGGAGCGAAAGCGCCTGAAGAAAAATCGGATTCAAGTAATCAGCCTCGCTTGGCTACATTTCGTACTTGGTGAGCATTGATCGCAGGTACTTGTTGGCGAGTGGAACCGCGGTCGGCTCATCAAGCTCATCCTGCCCTTCGAACACGATCGACATCCAGCCGTTGTAGCCTACGTTCTTGATGATCGGCATGATCCGGTCGTAGTCGAGCCATGCCTCTTCACCGCTGGCGATTCGGTAAATTTTGGCTCGCACGTGGACGGCGCGTGGAGCAGAAGTTTCGATCGAGCCATAAAAATTCCACTGTGGGTCTTCCTCACCCCTCTCACCAAACGAAGCGCCCGGAGATCCTCGATACTGCCCGGTGTCGAGAATGTGTGAGTAGTAAGGGTTGTCGACATCTTCGAGTAGTCGAATCACCTGATCACCGGTGGCGGGAATGCAGCCGTGATTGTGATTGTGTAGGCCGACAACTACGCCCTTCGACTGGCCGTACTCGGCAACTTCTTTTGTAGATGCCACGAGTCGCGGCCACGCTTCTTCTTCCGTCTCACCTTCTGGTAACCATGAACCGAAAGCCCTGATCATGGGGATACCCATTTTCGCAGCCACGTTGATCCACTTTTTCATCAAATCGATCTGTTCACGAAGCTCGGCACCGGTCTTACCAAAGTTATTCGAAACTCCGATGTAGCACATGTGAAGTCCACGTTTGAGACACGCCTGCTTTACTTCTTCGAGATAAGCATCGTCAGTCGAAGCAAAGTGCGTGAAGTGCAAGTCGACGCCGTCCATCTGATACTCGGCCGCCTTGTCGATGATCTCAAGCATCGTGATTTTTCGTGCGCTGAACGTGTCTCGGTAGCAGAGAGATTGCAAACTAAGCTTGATCATGATTCTCGATTCGGTCACTTTTTTTTGGGGGAGCCAGATCTAATCAATACTTCTGTGATATTTGGCTAGATTTATGCTGGTGATCGGCCTCGGAGGGAATGTATCACTAGCTTCAGCCTAATCAAGGCGTGGGACAAGCCGATATCCATTCGAAGGGCCCGATTTCGGATTAGGCTGCTGACCTACTTACTGCGCGGGCAGGAATCGCGTAAGCTTCTGCACTACCAAGAGTCTCTCGATTTCAAGAGCACGGAATTAGTTGTACGGCTGGAACTCGCTGACATCACCAACATGAAAAAAATCGACTCGCATCTTCACGTTTGGGCACACGATCCGGACACATATCCGTACCGGGTTGGGCAGGAACCACCAAAAGCGAGAGGCAATGCGGAGTTCCTGCTGGATCTGATGGATCGCGCAGACGTTGGTGGAGCGATGATCGTCCAGCCGATTGTCCATGGATTCGATCATCGCTATGTGGACGACACAATAGCTCAATGGCCTGATCGATTTACCGGGATGTGCCTGGTCGATCCCCAGGCCGAAGACCCGGTCGGCATGCTCGACGAGCTGGTGGGGCGAGGCTACCGAGGTGTTCGGTTCAACCCTGCGCTTTGGCGTGAAGGTGAGTTCATGAACGGTGACGTTGGTCAGGCGCTCTATAAACGCGCAGGTGAGATCGGAATACCGGTTGGATTCCTAGTTAGTCCGCACAATTACCAGGAGATCGAGACGCTTGCATCTGTTTATCCAGACACCGACGCCATAATCGATCACTTTGGTCACTGCGTGCCGAACAGAGACGGCTCAGAAGTACCCGCGTTTGAGCGGTTGTTACAGATGGCTCGCTACCCTCGTCTAAACGTAAAGCTATCCGAATTTCCACGAGCATCAAATGAAGATTTCCCTTACATAGACCTGTTCCACTGGGTGCACCAACTCATCGATGCCTACTCGTCGGAACGACTGATGTGGGGCACCGATTTTCCGTTCATCGTTGAGCAGGTTGGCTACACCAAGGGCTGGGAGATCGTTGACCGCATCGAGCCAGCGATAGGCCCCGGACTCGATGCACAGATACTCGGCGGCACCTGCGAGCGCCTGTTTGGTACGTGGGGCGAATAACTCATCGCCAGTTCTGTTCAAACTTGAACCGACATGTGATTTTTTAGCGAAGTTATTTGTGAACATGTACCACGTCTCTGCTCGGGGGCTTATAGTGTGCAGTTCCTGATTTACTTGCAAAAGGAATTCCGATGACCACGTCAGCGATCCCATCAACAGCAACCGAAGCCGTGAAGCGAATGACCACAGCGGCGAACGACTTTCTAAACTCGCTGAACGATTCCCAACGTCAGACGGCATCGTTCGGTTTTGCGGGGGATGAACGCTACAAATGGGCATATACGCCGATTGAACGTGATGGTCTGAGAGTTCGAAACATGACCGACGAGCAGCGTGCCGCGGCATTCACGCTGATGGAGACTGGGTACAGCGCACGAGGTGCGGCGACCGCTCACAGAATCATTGAACTTGAGACGATTCTGGGCGAATGGGAGAAAATTGAAAATTCTGATTCACAGTGGGAGCGAAATATCGACCGCTACTGGTTCAGCATTTTCGGCACACCGGGAAGCGTCGACGAGCCGTGGGGGTTCAGAGTGGGTGGCCACCACATCGGTCTTTCGACAAACATAATCAATGGCGATCAAGTGGCGATAATGCCACTGTTCTTCGGTGCGAACCCGGCCGAGATAAGGCACGGTGATCGTAAGGGCGAACGTACGCTTGTCGAAGAGCAGGATTGGGCACGTGCGCTACTCGCCTCACTCGATGATGTGCAGACGAAACTTGCAGTGGTAGATACCATCGCTCCAGCAGATATCTTGACGACGAACGTACGCTCAGCCGATCCAAACGTAGCTCCAAAAGGTATCGGGTTCGGCTTGCTTGGCGATTCGCAGCGCGATCAACTTGTGACGCTGGTGAAGCACTATGTCACGCGGGCAGCCGATGATCTTTCATCCAACTACTGGCGGGAGATCGAGGCGGCCGGGTTCGATGATGTTACGTTCGCGTGGGCGGGTCCCGCTGAGGTCGGAGAAGGGCACTACTACGCCATTCGCCACCCTCGATTCCTGATTGAGTACGACAACACCCAGAACGATGCTAACCACATCCACTCGGTGCTTCGTGACTTCACCCACGACTGGGGCGAGGATCTTCTGTCAGCTCACTACCGGGCATCGCACTAGTTGGTCTATGAGGTGAATCATGGTCATCGATTCGGCTGAATTAGAGAATGACGAGTTCGGCTACTCCTGCTACACCATCGTTGCGCCAGCTCCGCCTGAGTTGACGAAGCCGCTTCTAGATATCGAGACTGCTGCTGGTCAAACGAGAGCAAAAATACCGGCTCATGTCACTGTGAAAGGGACGCTCTACGCAGTCACGAGTCTCGACGGCATGATTGACGAAATTCGCGTCGTGACCGCCCGACATGAACCATTCGGGCTGGGTACTCAGGGTATGGAACTAATGGGACCCGATCACAGCGTAATAATCGGCTTTCAGGTGAATCCCAGCGTTCAGGGGCTGCACGACGATCTGATGACTCACATTGCGCCACTGGGGAAGCCAGCGTATCCAGATGACCCTTACAGGGCGCACATGAGCATCGTGAATCAGGTCGGGGCCGATGGCGCGGCGATTGCTAAAGGTCTTCTCGATGATATCGATTTCGGCTCAGAACTCTCGATCAGTTTTATAGATTTGATGGGACGAGACGGTCCGGGATGGGGTGGAATATGGCACCGAATCGAACGGTTTGAGCTTGGTTCAAAGTGTCGATCACCCGCATCTCAGCGCGGTGGCGAGTGAATCGGCGTTCGCCTGCATTATGTCGATGTAACTGAGGCCCCTCGAGGCTTCGTCCGTAGTTCGAACTTCAAGTGGGTGCAGTGCCAGAATCTCAGCTCCAGTTTCTGTCGCAGCGGTCTGAGCCAGTCGATCACTGGCGATTGGCTCCTGCAAGATGTGGCGAATACCCAGATCGTCTATACGTTGAATAACGCCAGCTATCTGAGACGGACCCGACTCGAACTCCGGTGATAAACCGGCCAGTCCAATCTGCTTAAACTGGTATCGCTCGGCCATGTGTCCGAATGCAAGGTGCGAAACAACCACGGAATCGAGCTCACAGCTACTCAAACGCTTCGAGATTTGTTCGTCGAGCGCCACAAGCTCTACATCCAGCCCGTCAGCATTTCGCGTGTACAGCTGCGCTCCCTCAGGATCGACCGCTACCAGCGCCGATAAAATTCGGTCAGCCTGTTCTTGAGCCTGTAGAGGATTCAGCCATATGTGTGGGTCGAAGGTTGTGTCATCTACGGCCTGCCCTCCGTGATCTTCTACCGCCGATTCGAGAAAAGCCGTCTGAACAATCACCACACCCGCATTGCCTCCATTCCCAGATTCTGACGCACTGGCTGCGTTCAAAGCCCAGCCTTCGAACGCAGGGTGGTTGAAGATGAACAGCTTGGCCTCGGAGATCGTACGCGCGTCAGAAGGCGCCGGCTCGAAGTCGTGCGCCTCGACGCCGGGCTTCACCAGCTGCGTAATCGCTACTCGCCCACCGCCGATCCGCTGTGCGATGTACGTGAGAGGGTAGGTGGTAGTTACAACAAAAACTTCGCCACCAGCAGGCTCCTCGAGGTCGCCCGCGCAGGCGACGAAAGTCGCCGACAGCAGTGCTAACACGAAAAGGAGCATCGGAATTGGGTTCGATCTGGTCATGGACGAGCCACAGAATCTCAACATCCTGAGTAGTAGGCGGAGAACAAGAGCGGAATACGGGTCAGTGTAATTGCAGTTATATGATACTAGGTATCACAAGGCGGTAAATTCAGATGAAAGGCTGGCACGACTAGCTTGGCGATGGACTAAACGATCTTTCAACGAGGAACAGTGCCGCCCTCTGGGCCGCGAGACGACTTATAAATTACCCGGCTGTCGACGCTTGAAGAAGCAGGGGTCTGTTCGACGGAATCGCTTCCCGACCAGTTACCCCATGATGCACCGCAGTTCGTGCATTCGTCGGATTCGTAGACGCTGCCAGTTGTGTGGCAATTAGCACAGAACGTAGTGAGGTCCACATCGATTGCTGCCTGATTTGGCTTCGTGTCGGCACCACAAGCCGGGCAGTTCGGCGCACTCGATGGCAGAAATTTTGGCAACAGGACTTTCGCACAAACTGTGCAGGTGAAAGTGGGACGAGCTTCAGATGTCATGCGGGACGACTCTTGCTTTGCGATTCTGATTTAAGTCTAGGTGCTAAGGATTCCGGTAATTTCACCATCGTCGTTCAGATCAATATCCCATGCGTTCGGCGTTGACGGAAGGCCTGGAAGCGTGATGATGTCACCAACCAGAGTCACGATCTGGCGTGCACCGGCAAGAATACGCAGTTCCCTGATCGGCAGTGTGTGGCCGGTGGGAGCTCCCCTCAGTTTGGGATCGGCTGAGATTGAAAGATGAGTTTTTGCAATGCAAACCGGGAAGTCCCAGCCGTTTGCAGCAAAGCGTCGAGCGGTGGTCCGGGTCATCGGTCCCCACCTCACGTCGCCGGCAAGATACAGCGACTTCGCCATGTTCTCGACCTTATCGAAGTAAGACTCATCGTCTTCGTAGAGAAGTTTGACGTCTGATGGCTGGTCGGCGGCTTCTACGACAGCTGCGGCAAGCTTGGTCATACCGGCACCACCCTCAGCAAATCCCTTCGCCTCTTCGACGCCTACTGCACCGGCAGCCTTCGCTACTTCCTTGACGATAGCGATCTCTTCAGGCGAATCAGTAGGGAAGCGGTTAATCGCAACCACGGCTGGGAGTCCGTACAAGCCAACAATTCGCAGGGCGTTTTTGAGATTTTCTGTGCCCTTGCGTACGGCCTCGGGATCAGGAGCTGCCATGTCTTTTATGCTGACACCACCGTGCCACTTGAGACCTCGGATAGTAGCCACAACAACGGCTGCAGACGGCTTTGGTCCGCCCTGGCGGACTTTGATATCCATGAACTTTTCGAAGCCAAGATCGGCTCCGAATCCGGCCTCAGTCACTACGTACTCACCGCAATTAACTGCCAGCTTGTCGGCGAGGATTGACGAGCAGCCGTGAGCAATGTTGCCGAACGGTCCCATGTGGACGATCGTCGGTTGCCCTTCGAGCGTCTGCGCCAGATTCGGCTTGATGGCGTCCTTGAGTAGAGCTATGATCGAGCCGATGCCCTTGATATCTCTAGCAGTAACGGGCGTCTTGCCATCTTTCTTCCAGCCGACGATGATGTCTCCAATGCGCTCTCGCAGATCCTCGTATGAGTCTGTGAGTGCACATATCGCCATGATCTCGGAGGCTGCGTTGATGTCGAATCCAGCCTCGCGAACTGGTCCGTTCAGCTTGCCACCGGCTCCGGTCATGATCGTTCGCAGAGCGCGATCTTCGGCGTCGGTCACCCTTCGCCATGTCACGCCCGAAGCATCGAAATCATCGATTGCGTTGCGATAGACCGCATTGTCGACCATTGCTGCCAGCAAATTGTGAGCCGACTCTATCGCGTGAAAGTCGCCTGTGAAATGAAGATTGATATCTACAGCGGGCTGAACAGTCGACATCCCACCACCTGTACCACCTCCTTTGTGACCAAACACAGGGCCTAGCGCTGGCTGCCTGATAGTCAGAACCGGTTTCTTACCGATCTTGGCAAGACCTTGAACTAGCCCGACCGCAGTTGTCGATTTGCCTTCGCCAGCCGGGGTTGGTGTGATGGCTGTGACAACAATTAGCTTGGCCTTTTCGGCGACATCCGGGAAGGCGTCGAGAGGAATCTTGGCTTTGTCGTGACCATACGGTTCGAGTACGGAGGGGTCGAGGCCAAGATCGGCCGCTAGATCAGCAATTGGTCGCATTAGTAAGGAATCTTTTTGAAGAACTGGAAACTAGACGTATCGGCCAACCCGCCGAAATAAATATCACACAAGCCAGCTAATTCTACCGTGGTCGAGCCGGATTGCGACCCTATTTAGACTGCAGCGGCCAATCGGGTGGCTCATTGCTGATAAGCCATCCGGTGCGGGAAGCACCCGAGATGAACATCACGAGGGACACAACCGCGACTACTGCTCCGCCGATGTAAGTCCAAACCAGGAACACTGAGTAGATCGCCACGATCGCCAGAATTAGTTCGATCAGGAGGGGGATTCTGCCGGATACTGCCACGACTACGTGCCGTTTATCTCCCGTTGTAGAAAATACACCGGGCAGCACTACCAAGATCGCAAGCACCGGAATCGTCGTCAGCCAAGTGTCAGTGAGGCCTGTTGCGGCCCATGGACCTGCTATCCACGCCAACCAAGTCGACGGCGAATCTCGAAGATGCCGAGAACTTGTGTCGAGAGGATTGTCGAACGTGGTTGCACCGGAACTTTGGGATCTGTGCTGCCGTTGGTCATGTTCACAAAGCTAGAAGCGATGCGAGTCGGAATTCAAGCCTGTGCTTGATCTGAATAAAAGGCCGTAAGCTCAAATAGTTTTGTACTTGCGCCCGATCGTGAGGAATACGAATCCGATAGTGCCGAGAACCGAGACGATGTCCCAGTGAATGATACGCCCAATGGCCAGATTCACCACCACAGCGACTGTAAGCACCAATGCCACAGCGACTGCTGAAAAAACCAACACACCTATCCAGCTACGCGAATTTTCGCCGTTCACAGATTTGTTGCGAGGTTTGTTCTGAGAGTTTGATCGTGAGTTAGCCAGTGTTTCGCTCCGAAGTATTGGGGTAGTTGTGTTCGCATATCAGTCGAAAAGTGAAAGTGCTGTTGAGTTAGCGGAGGGACGGCTCGCGGTTCCTCGACAGCACCTTGAAACGTTTGATGCGCGCAGTTCTCAGGAAGATGCCAGCGCTAAACATGTTCTCGCTATCGGAGCGAGGGAGTTGAAGGTTTTGTAGCGAGCAAGATCGTCAAAGCGGCCACCGCGCAGAAGCCTGCAAGCGTGTAGAGCGAAGCCACATATGTTCCTGTCACGTCGTATACACGCCCAATTATCACCGGTGTCGCCATCATCCCCAAACCCATAGGAAATGCCGACATTCCGAGAATCACACCGAAGTGCTTTCGCCCAAAATATTCGCCACGTAGAGCATGCAGCAGTGGTGTTCTCCCGCCAAACCCGAGTCCCCACAATAGAGCGAAACCCACTGCGCCCCAGTAATTTCCAGCCTCGGCCAGTAGAATCAGCGCAGAGCCCTGCAGCAGGATCAGCACTGGCAGTAGCGCCCGTTTGCTTACGCGATCACCGGCGAACCCACCGACCATCTGAAACCCAAACGCGGCGAAGGCCATGATCGGGATGATGGTTGCTGCGCTGGCATCGGATAGATTGACCGCGTTTTTGTCGGTCAACTGGAAGTAAATGTGTGACGAGATAGCACCGACCGACAGGTTGGCGAGAGTGTGGGTCATCGACATCGACCAGAACGCTCGGGTTCTCAGTGCTTGTTTTACTGTGAAATCGTGCTGAGTCAGCGTCGGAGCATCGGCACTGTCCGATTTCGTCACCTGCTTCATCAACTCGCCGTATTCGGGAGCTCGTTTGCCGGTGATATAGGCGATTGGCGGCCCCGCAGCGAGAGTGATCAGGCCGATCACGAGAGTGGTTTCGCGCCAGCCGTAAGTATTGATCCCCCAGACGATCGCAGGTACAAATACGCCGCCCAGGCTAGATCCACCGATAACTATGGCCATTGCTGTTGCACGTTTGTGGGGCATCCATGAGTTCACAGCAGCCATGGCAGGCACAAACCCACCAAGCGAGAATCCCATCGACAGGATGAAGTAGGCAGCGTAGTACTGAAGTGGACCCTGCAGCTGAGAATAGAAGACGAGTCCTAATCCGCCGATGGTGAATCCGATTAGAACCATCTTGCCGGTTCCAAATTTATCGGTCAGCCAGCCCTCGAGAGGTCCGAGCATTGCTCCGCCGAACCTGCCGAAAGATGCCACTCCTGTGACTAACGCTCTCGACCATCCAAACTCGTCCTCGACGGCTCGAAATAGTGTACTCGCAGCCTGAAACGTGGGGCCAGAACTGACCATCATGTTCATGGCGCCAGTAATCGCTACCCACCAACCGTAGAAAATGCCGTTTTTCTTTGTTTCTGGTCTATTTGAATGATCGGTGGTCGTCAACGGAATGATTGCAAGCGAGCGCGTAAGGAACGGATTAGAGACAAAAGACTACGTCTATAGAATCGTACGTGTACGGAAAATTTCGCCCAACCCGAGTGAAAAAAGCGGTCCTGAAATTCCTAATTCAACCCAACGGGCGTAATCTTTTGGTCTGAACACAACATTTCTAGAGTCTGACGCCTTCTGAGCACAGTAGGATTCAAATGAAAATCACAGAGATCAGAACCACGATGCTGCACGATCCAAACGGGTTCGTGATTCAGGACGCGACCATCCCACCGATCGATCCGAACGCAACCGGGGGGAGAAGTCAGCTGTTCGTAGAGATATTTACTGACGAGGGAACTATCGGCCTCGGGATGGCACCGGGTCAGCGATCAATTCAGGCGGTAATCCACGACAACCTGAGCGGAGTGCTGGTCGGGCAAGATCCTTTCATGATCGAGAAACTCTGGCAGGACATGTACTGGCGCGTCCGGGGATTCGGCCGCAAGGGCGTGGCGTTTCAGGCGATTGCTGCGATCGATATCGCACTGTGGGATCTCAAAGGCAAAGTTCTCGATCAGCCGATCTACCGACTACTTGGACCAGCGCACGAGAGCGTGCCAATCTATGGTTCAGGTGGCTGGACGAACTACACAGAAGACGAGCTGGTTTCCGAGCAGATGGGCTACGTCGAGCGCGGAATTCCACGAGTGAAGATGAAGGTTGGAAAAAACTTCGGCAAGTCGGAACGGGAGGACATTGAGCGGGTAGCTGCCGTTCGAGAAGCCGTTGGCGATGAAGTAGAAATTTACGTGGATGCTAACAACGGCTACTACGCCAAGCAGGCGATCAAGATGTCGCAGATCTTCGAACAGTTCGATGTGGCATGGTTCGAGGAGCCTGTTCTGGCAGATGATATTCCGGGCTTGACTCAGGTCGCCCAGAACACGACCATTCCAGTCGCAACTGGTGAACACGAGTACACCAAGTACGGCTTCAGAGATTTATTGGTGGCCGGAGCGGTGGACATCGTTCAGCCCGACGTCCACCGAGTCACGGGGATTACCGAGTGGATGAAAGTTGCGGCGATGGCCGATGCGTTCAACCTTCCCGTAGCTCCCCACGCCGTTTCACTTGTACATTTGCACTGTGCTATGGCTACTCCGAATCTGAAGGTAGTCGAGGTTCTGGGTGCCGAGGAGGTGAGCAACCGTGTCTGGTGGACCGAAGTGCCGCCATATGGCGACGACGGTACTTGGAAGCCGTTCGAAGACCGGCCGGGCCTGGGGCTGGAAATTAACCCTGACGCCCTGAAGAACAACGCTGTCAACTAACCGCAAGGAAGCTTAAACATGCCATCAGGCAAACGACTCGAAGGAAAAACGGCTATCGTTACTGGCGGCGCATCTGGTATTGGCGAGGCGACCTCTCGCCTCTTCGCGGCAGAAGGTGCCAAGGTCGTGATCGCCGACATCGACGATGCAAAAGGCAACGCGCTAGAAGCCGATCTGAATATGAACGGTGAGGTTGGCGTGTATCGCCAGTTCGACGTAACCGACGAAAACCGTTGGATCGAAGTTGTCGCTGAAACAATGGCCAAGTGGGGTCGGCTCGATATCGTTGTGAACAACGCCGGGATGTCGGGTGCGAAGGGCAGGGCAACGGTTGAGGACACCATCGTTGAGAATTGGGACACGGTGTTCGCTGTGAACTCGACCGCGATCATGCTCGGCACTAAGACGGCTATTCCTGCCATGAGGAAGAACGGGGGCGGTTCAGTCGTCAATGTGTCATCGATATTCGGGATCGTCGGCTCGCCTGCCGGAGCTGCCTACCACGCTTCTAAAGGCGCAGCTCGAACGTTCAGCAAGGCTGCAGCCGTTCAGTACGCTCCCGACAACATTCGAGTGAACTCTGTTCACCCCGGGTTCACCGATACGCCGATGACACTCGATATTCACTCCCAAAAAGAGATTCGCGATGCACGTTTGGCGATGACTCCGATGGGTCGGTTGGGTCTACCAATCGATATCGCCTACGGAATCTTATATCTAGCATCAGACGAATCCGCGTGGGTAACGGGAACCGAACTAGTAATCGATGGCGGCGAAATCGCCTGGTGACCAATGGTCAGTTTTCTGCGGCAAGGCTGGAGTAGGCTGAGATGGTGAGGTGGAGTCGCTGTTCGGTTTCGGATCGGCTGGAGGCATACGATCAGTCGGGGTCCTCTGTCATTGCGAGGAGGAACGACGTGGCAATCACGTTGAGTGGCGCTAACGTTTAACTCCAAGAGCAACGTCCAATCCTCAGGTGGTCGATCTACT
>JAPYUK010000008.1:13077-68054 GCA_029936155.1 Dehalococcoidia bacterium
CCTCAGTATCGCTTGGGCTGATGATCGTGGTGAGAACGTCATTTACCGAGTGGGCTGACGTGTCGTTTTCGATGTTTCCGTGATCGGATGTGATGACGAACGACCTGCCAGATTCTTTGGCACCCCGAGCAATTTTTTCCAGAGCGTCGGCAGCGGCGCGGTAGGCGACCTTGGCTTCCTCATATCGATTCGGCAGCAGGTGCCCCACCATATCGGGAGCGGCGATGTTGCAGCAGATGAGCCGTGATGTGCTGGAAGAAATAGCGTTCAACACGTCGTCGCTAACTTCTTTAGCTCGCATGCTTGGGTTGAGGTAGAAGTCTGTATCCGATTTCACGCCATCTTCTTCGCCGTGGGATGGGGTGACGAATCGAGCTTCGTTTGCCCCGGCGACAGGGTCTTCACGCCGACCCCTAAAGAAGTAACCCATGTGCGACGACTTCACGCTTTCGGCCACCAGCGTGTATTCGTCGTCGCCCACCGTGTCGGGCCATTGGGCGAGAAAGTTGGCTGCGTGCGGCTGTGTATGAAAGGCGACGCTCACCCCGTGTTCGGCCTCGAAAACCGGGTGATACTCGGCGATTCCACATATATCGAGATCAAGATTGTGATCGATCCATGAACCGTCCCATTTGCGACCGCGCGATTCACCCTCAACTTCGAGGAATCTTTTCGCGCCCGCGAGGGCGCCGATTTTTGAGCGCTGCCGATCAGATCGAAAGTTGAGGTCGACGAATGCGTCACCGGATGAGATCGCGGGCATGGAACCGTCTTCACGGAGAAGCGAGATTGCTGGGATGTCCTGATCGGTTTTGCCGGAAGTGTGCGTATCGGCGATTGCATCTCTGAGTTCATCAAAACTTGAAACGGGCTGACCAGAACTTCCAGTTAACTGGTCGAAATCGGCCTTTGCCGCTTGTTCTCGATAATCACGATCCATCGCGGTTGAGCGACCGACCACCCACGCCAAGGAATACTCTGCACCGTATTTCCTGAGCAGTACCTGAAGTTGGCCGACGAAGTCACCGACATCATCGATTGAAATAATCGAGCTATCGGCGGCTGAATCGCGACCATCAAGAATCGCCTGCATCTGGACTTTTTCGGGTGCTACACCGTGCCTCTCGAACACCAGTTCGAGAAATGCTTCAAGGTGATTCCACGCGCTGTGAACTCGCCCGTCTCCACCGCCAACACCCGAGAGCAGAAAGCAGAAATTGATCGTGGCACCACGCTTTTTCGCCTTACTGACGACGTCATTCAGTGCCGGATTGTCGAAAAACTCACCGGTATTGATCGAGTTGGTAATTTCCAATGGAAGCTGCGGTGCTAGCTCCGTGTTGCCGATCTGCTGGTGGCCGGTTTCAGAGTTACCTTGAACCGCGGGATCAAGATCTTCGAAACCTGCCCATATTCCTGCCGCACTCGTCGGAACCGACAGATTTTCGTTGCGGAGAGCCGCCAGATTGCGAGCACCCGAAGCCCAAGGAACATAGCGATGATCGTCGGCGACTGCTTCGACCAACGACTCGACCCGCTCGATCAGTTCATCGTTTAACCCCCCCCGGGCGATCTGAAGATCGTTGATCCAAGTAAGTGCGTCTCTGGTTGGCGTGTCGGAATCAAGCGTCTCGACCCGGACTGGATACAGAAGATATTTCGCCCACTCGGAGCTTCGTCCGATGCGATCGGCAGCAGATTCGATCAACTCACGGTCGTTGTCTACCAACGCAGCCCAGGCTGCGTCGATCACGCCCTTTGATCGTCTTCTGTTGTACCCGAGGCCGTCGACAACTGCCAGGACTGTTTTGTTCGTACTATTCGCCAAGTGTCGTGCGTTCCCTGTCTCTATTCACGTTCTAGTTTAATTTACTGAAGGTCGCCCGTATTGGATTGCGCAGAGCCCTTATTCTTTGGCCTCGATAGCTGCCCAAGAGACGAACATGCCCGGAATATTGGGCTCATCAATGTTCTTGTCAGCGAGCCAGCCAAATGGAAGCTCTAGTGAGTATCGCCACATGTCCGATGGAATGTACTCATTGGCCTCGGTAGCACACTTTATATTCCAGTCATTATCGGTCGCTGTGTCACGGAGACACGGCGACATGGAGATTTTATCGACGACTTCACCCGAAGAGTCGAAAAACAGGATGTCAATTGGAACGTATGTGTTGAACATCCAGAAACCACTGTTGTGGTCGGATTCATAAGTGAACAACATTCCTGTCCCGGCCGGAATCGACTCGCGGCACATGAAGCCCTGCGTTCGCTCGCTCGAATTATTGGCTACTTCGACCCGTAGATCGATGTCGATTCCATCGGTCGAAAGAGTAAGGTCTGTTACTGGTAGTACCCCGTGTTGCAAATCTTCGCAGTCGGCCGACTCGACGAATTTTGGCGACGGATAATCGGAGCCGCAAGCAGAAAAAACGGCCATGGCTGCCAGCACTACGGGCACGAAGACGGCAACGCGCATATTCGGAAGGGTGAGTTTCACAACTCGATGGTAGCTGACGGATCTGAAAGAACGACCGAGGAAACGTCAGAAGCGCGCGCTGTTGAGACTTCAGGATCGGTTTCTCCTACAGCAGAGACTGTGAGTTCTGGTGTAGCCGGGATTCAATCGAGAAGATCAGTGAACACCACAAGACCTGTTCAAGAGCCACGCGTAAAAGTTGCGCCGTTCGCGGCGTTTGGCATTCCCAGCTTCCGGTTCCAGTGGGCAGCCGACTCAATGATGACCTGGGGATCAGAGATGGAAACCCTGATACTGGGTTGGTACATCCTCGTCGCCACCGATTCCCCGTTTCTGGTTGGAGTGCTGGGAGCGCTCAGGTTTTCAGGCACGCTGACCGCACCGATAGTCGGGGTACTGGCAGATCGGATCAGCCGGAAGGTGATGCTGATTACTCTCAGGGGTGGAGCGGGGCTTGCCGCTCTGTCGTTGCTCATTCTTGTTGCTACAGATCTGCTCATGCCGTGGCACATCTTCGTCATTGCTGGATTCAGCGGGTTGGTGCGTGCCTCAGATAACGTACTTAGGCAGTCACTGATCGCCGATACGGTGCCTCGCAATTTGCTGATGAACGCCTCGGGTCTGGCGAGGACAACACAAGATACCGCTCGTATTGTCGGCGCGCTCCTCGGTGCAACGCTGCTTTCGAGGCTTGGCCTCAGCTGGGCGTACGTAGGTGTGACGGCTTTTTATGCCTTCAGTGTTTTGTTTGGCATTGGGATTAGCACGATTCGTTCGAGCGTTCAGGTCAAACACGTGAATCCGGTCACCGAGATGAAGCAAGGCATGAAATACATGATCAGCTCACCGGTAATCAAGCCGTTGATGTTCCTCGCATTTCTGGTAAATCTGTCTGCATTTCCACTTACAAACGGCCTGTTGCCAGTGGTGGCTCGTGATGTCTATGGCCACGACGAAAACGGGCTAGCGATGATGGTCTCTGTATTTGCTGTTGGCTCGCTCGTGGGTTCGATGCTGATGGCGGCGGTCGTGAATTCACGTCGTCCGGAGCGCTTCATGATGTTCACAATGGTCGGTTGGTATGTGCTGCTGATCTTGTTTGCCCAGACCGATTCGAACGGTATTGGATTACCGTTGCTGGCACTGATCGGCGCTTCGATAAGTTTCTGCATGATCTCGATGTCGGTTGTGCTGATGACCTTCACCAAGTTCGAGATGCGGGGTCGGGTGATGGGCGTGCGAATGCTGGCTGTATACGGCCTCCCGATGGGGCTGATAGTCGGCGGCTGGCTTATCGAGCGCTACGGTGTGCCGGTGGCTGTGACGGGGTATGCGATTGGCGGACTCGTCTTTGTCGGATTGTCTATTTTGAAGTGGCCCCGTCTGATCAGAGGATTTGATCCCGTAGGACGAGAGTAGATATCTGTGAACCCCGAGATGGAACGCCGGTCATACATGTTTCGGGATCTCGGAGAGCTCCCGGTCTTGTCGCCTCACTACGCATATCTCGCTACACGAATCGCCGATGACTCAGAATTACTTGAGATAGCTAGCATCGGAGGGCGTGGTCAACCGACTCCAAACCTATTGTTCATGTCGGTGAGATTTCTTCTTGAAGAGGGCGCTGATCCCGAACTACTAGCTAATTGCGAAGCGCACGGCCGCTGGATCGACTGGCAGGCGGACTGATTCTGGTGCGACGAAGGGACAGTACGGCCGGCGTTTGCTGACAAGCGCGGTCGAATCGTGGACCCTACTGCATGTGTCCCCACACGTCAGCTAGTTCAGAGGGGCTATCGCTGCTGCGGCCTCGCATCTTTTCGAGGTTGTAATCAAGACCGAGTCCTGGTCCATCTGGAACTCGAATAAAGCCGTCCTCGACTTCGTAAGGAGTATCCAGAATCGAGTCGTTGTCACGAATGCCAACTTCCTCGATGTTGTACTCCTGGGCGTACGGGAAATTTTTGCTAGGGGCGAGCAAGTGAGCGTGGGCCGCCGTCGACCCGTAGGGCTGGGTATTGTGAGTGGTCATAGTTGCACCGTGCGCTGACAAAACTGCCTCGATACGTAGAAACTCGGTGATGCCACCAACCTTCACCACGTCGGGTTGGACGATATCGGGTCGACCCTCTCGAATCAGGGTCAGGTACTCCCAGCGAGTGAACGAATTTTCGCCTGAAGCAATCGGAATATCCAGTGCGTCGGCAACCTCGGCCATACCCACGTAGTTGCGGGTGTGCACAGGCTCTTCAAAGTGAAATACGCCGAGGTCTTCAAGCTGGCGTCCGATCTCGATGGCGTGGTGTACGGAGTAGGCACTGTTCACATCGACCATCACGTCGACCTCGTAGCCAACCTCATCTCGAATGGCTTTTACCGTCTCGATTGTCCTGTCGCCGGGATCATCAATATTGCCAGGAATTGCCGAATGCGTCTTGTACGCCGAGAATCCCTGATCTCGAAAGTGAGCAACACGTTTTGCTTCGACTTTTGGGGCGAGATCACGCACCAGCGAGCTGGCATAAACCTTGATCTTGTCGCGTCGCTTACCACCGATCAGGTTGTAGATCGGGGTATCAAGAATCTTGCCCTTCAAATCCCACAAAGCCAGATCAACCCCGGCCGCAGCCGTCAGTAAAGCGCCCAGAGGTCCGGCAACCGCTCCCGCCTTGAACATAGAGTCCCAGATCTCCTCTGAGTCGAACGGCGATTTGCCGACCACGAGGGGTGTGAAGACCGTTTCTATCGCTGCTTTCGAAACGTAAGGGGCGCGACGAAAACACTCGCCGAATCCTGTGAGCCCCTCGTCGGTGTGAAGGACTACGTATGGGTACTCTTCATCGAGCACCAGGCATTCGACGCTAGTAATTTTCATTTGGTTCGATCTCTTCTTCTTTGCTCTGGCGAGTTCCATTGTTGACGAGATTCCGTAGATTGCGGGGAATCGCAAAGGTAGTTTTTTCTTCGCCGGGTCCAACTCGGAACACATTCTTCGGCTCGATCGCATCGATCACCGCTTTGACCTGCTTTTCGGGAGTGGACGCGCCGGACGTAATGCCGATCTTATCTACACATTCGAGCCATGAACGGTCGAGCTCTTCTGGACCGTTTATAAGATACGCCGGTACACCTTTGTTGATCGCTACGTCCTTGAGTCGATTGCAGTTCGAGCTGTTTTGGGCACCGATCACGAGCACTAGATCAGTCATCTCGGCGAGTTCGGTTGCAGCTGCTTGGCGGTTCGTTGTCGCGTAGCAAATATCGTTTCGTACAACAGCATTGGGGTGACGCTGCTTGATTCGATCTACCGCAATAGAAGTGTCGTTAACTGAGAGAGTCGTTTGCGTGAGTACGGCAACCTCGGTTTCCGATGGCCAGTTCGGTAACTTGGAGTCGATTCGTTCGTCGACAAGCTCCATTTCGGCCTGTCCGGTCGTCCCGACCACTTCCTGATGACCAAAGTGACCCACCAGAACAATCTTCTTACCTTCTCGGGTGTACTTCTTTGCTTCGTTGTGCACGCGGGTAACGAGTGGGCAGGTGGCATCGAGTACCGTCAGTCCACGTTCTTCGGCAATTTTGTAGTCAGATGGCGGTGATCCGTGCGCTGAGAAGACCACAACAGCACCTTCGGGGACTTCACCGACGTCTTCAACAGTTATGGCGCCCTTCGCCTCGACATCGGCGACCACCTTTGGGTTGTGCACGATCTGGTGCTTTACATACACCGGCGTGCCGTACTGCTGAATGGCGAGATCGACGATGTCGACAGCGAGGTCGACGCCTGCACAAAATCCACGTGGGCTGGCTAGAAATACGTCCATTTATGGGAGATCCAGTTCGGTAGCGGGAGATGCCGTTAGATACGAGACAGAAAGTATATCGGCGATAGCGACGCTGCTCACCTAATCCGAAGCGGGGATAGTCGTGGCAGGTTCAAGTTCACTGGAAACTTCGAATGAGTCAGAGGTGCTTGTGATTCTAGCTAGGATGATTGCAGCTACCGCGAACGCTATCGCAACTGCGATGAGGAGCGCCTTGTAGCCAAGGTTTCCCGACACTGAATTGAGTTCGTCGATCCCAATTCCAGCGAACCTAGCTACACCGGCTCCACCAAGCGTTGCCAGACTCGTATACCCGAGCTCTCTCGCAACTGATGTGTGACTTACAAGGCTGTTTGCTACTGCCCATGTAAGTGTCATAAACAGACCAACAGCAATACCAACTACTACGCCAACCGCGAGCACCGGTCCAATTGAGCTGACGAACAGTAACAATAGTGACGAGACTATTCCGGTAGCCCCAGCGACAATAAACATATTGGTACGGCCAACTCGGTCAGCCAAATAGCCTGCTGGAAGCACGGTTAGGCCAGCAGCAAGTACGATCACCACCACCAGCTTGTCGGCTCCGTCTGCTGGATTATCGAGTCCAACGACGTCCTGTAAGAAAAACAACGCGTAGATCTGCATCGATGACATCGCTGCGGTTGAGAACCCCAATGCAACGAGGAACGCCAGATAGCTGCGGCTGATGGGAGCCTTTGGAGATGCCGGGGTCGACGGTGCAGCCTTGGCCCGCTGTTTGTGCCATTTACTGGAGCTACGTAATGCCGGGAAGAAGAGCCCGCCTGCCGGTTTAGTCGCAACTACGGTCCAGATGACGCTGGTCATTAACGCGACGATCATTAGAGCTATCGAGTACCAGAGCCACTCCGGTGATTCGACGGCATCGTATCGGGCCATGAACTGGAGGACGATTACCGTAAGAGAACCAGCGCCGATAAGTCGCCATAAGTTGAGCACGCCTGCTGCCTGCCCACGCTCTTGGGCCGGAACGTGGTCGACAATCAAGGCATTGGCGGGGCCCTGTCCAGTGTTGCCAAACATCTGCATTGCACCGATGGCGAGGAGCAGCATCACGAAAGATGTGGCCATGCCAAACAGCACAGTGGTTAACGCGAGACCAACTCCTCCGAAAAGGATGTAGGGTAGTCGGCTACCCAGTCTTGAGTCTCGATCGCTGAGCGCCCCTGCACCCAGTTGAGCCGCCGCCGCAACGCCCAGACCAACCAGCGAAATAATCCCAAGTGCCCCATTTTTATCGAGGGAATACCCTAGGATTTCAACTCGACCTGCATCCAGTGCTTCCAACACCTTGAACGGTAGAATCCCACCGCCGACACCGGTCCAAATCCCTGAGAGGCCGAAAGCGTAAATACTCAGATTCGTAATACTGTGCTTGCCCGATGAGCCCGAACTGCCGAAGGCGCGTTTTAACAGCGATCGGGGTGATCGTGTCTCAACTTCGCCGTTTTGATTCTTAGCCCGGTTACTCACATAACGTCCTTGCTGTTACGGTGCAGCGTACTCCAATTTTCACCTAACATGAAAATTGCGATTGCAACATCCAGTTGTGCTACAAGGCTGGCGCTACCGGGAAGGAGGGCAACTAGTGTCTACTGAATTGAAGTTTTACTGTTGGTCACGTTGAAGTACGTGCCAGAAGGCCCGTCGGGCTCTCAACGATTCAGAAACTGGTTACGAATTTAAAGATTTCTTCGAGGAAGAGCTATCTGTCGACGAGATAACAGCCCTGAGTAAATTGACGTCTATCGACGAGATGTTCGCGTGGCGCAGCCCAAGCTCCAAGCCGTACCGAGACCTCAGAGGCAAGGCAACAGATGATGAACTGATCGCTCTGATGGCGAAGGAACCTCGACTCATCCGGCGCCCGATTCTCACCGACGGTTCGCGGATTGTTTTCGGGTTCAAGCAGGGTGCGTACGACGAGCTTATCTAGCGTTTGGCTGGCCAACAATCTGTGCCTCGAATACTTGTGCGCTGACACCCATTCGGCCTGTGGGTGTAGGCCCTCTGGGATCGACACGAGCATTATTACTCTTTACGCGCTTTCAAATCGATCCTGTAAAACAGGAGAGAGCACTAAGATGCTGTTCCTGAAATCATGCCCTCGATGCACCGGCGACATTAATGCCGATAGCGACACGCACGGCACTTTTTTGAAGTGCCTTCAATGCGGGTTTCCGAAGGATATATCGCCAGAAATGGCGGCCATATTATTTAGGCAGACGACCGCCACCCCGGGTTCGCCGGCGGTACAACCTGGTACCCGTGCCGCTTAAACATTGACTCGCCGCTTGATCAGTTGACTAACTTGTCCAGCGCGTCGACTTAATATGCGGTCTCAAAAACGATTCGAGACCAACGAAAATTCGTGCATTCCCCGCCGAGGCTGGTGCTAGAATTCCGGCATGTCAGAAGCCATTGACGCCTCGATAAATACCAGCGTGATTCTGGACGCAGATCGTGACACCGGAATCGCCACGATCACGCTAAATCGGCCAGACCGACTCAACTCCCTCAGCCACGATCTACTCCAATCGTTGTCCACCGCCATCAGCGACGTCGCGATCGACGAATCCATACGTGTAGTAATCATTACTGGTTCAGGTCGTGCCTTTTGCGCAGGGGCTGATACCGACGAGATGACCGGCGGATCTGGTGATGGTCCACACAAATCAGGGCCCGGCGGAGCCGAAGCTCTACGCCGCGGATTTGAACTCGCCCACAAGGTTATTCTCGGCATTTACGAGATGGAAAAACCGGTAATAGCGGTGATAAATGGAACTGCTGTTGGCGCTGGATTTGACCTCGCCTGCGCCTGCGATATTCGCATCGCCTCAGACACCGCTCGCTTCATGGCCGCCTACATTCACGTCGGCCTCTTCCCCGGTTACGGCGGCACGTGGCTCTACCCGCGAGTTCTGGGCCCCGCCAAAGCTGCTGAACTGATGTACACCGGAAATTTCCTTGAGATAGATGAGGCCAAGAACCTTGGCTTTGTAAACGACGTAGTATCGAGCGAAGAACTTTTTGCTACTGCTAACAAGATGGCCCGTCAGATCGCCAACGGCCCTCCGATTGCCATCAAACTCGCGAAAATGATGATGCGTCGCGGAATGAATATGGATCTCGAAAGTTCCCTCGAAATGTCTGCCGCAGTGGAGGCAATCACGTTATCCTCTGAGGATCACGTTGAGGGTATGGCTGCACTGCGGCAAAAACGACGACCAGAGTTCAAGGGGAACTGATGCTCGGTACGAACGGCAATCCGGTTATTTTCTCAGGTAATTCGCACCTGCAACTTGTGGAAGATATTTGCGAATATCTCGATCAATCTGTCGGTGAAGTCGAAGTTTTCAAGTTCACTAACGACAACACATTTGTGCGCATCCTCGAAAATGTTCGGCAAAAGGATGTGTTCATTCTGCAGTCAGACGTCGAGCCGGTGAATGACAACATCATGGAGTTGTTGATCATGATCGACGCTGCCAAGCGCGCATCCGCAGGTCGAATAACTGCGGTAATTCCGTACTATAGCTATGCGCGGACCGACAAAAAAGATCAGCCTCGCGTTCCGATAACGGGTCGGCTGATCGCCGATTTGCTTGAAACTGCTGGTGCAGACCGGGTGATTATGGTCGATCTGCACGCCGGACAGGTTCAGGGCTTCTTCCATGTTCCAGTGGATGAACTGACAGCCATGCCTGGGTTGGTCAACTACTTTCTTGAGCGCGATCTCGACAATCCGATGGTGTTTGCAGCTGATATCGGAATCTCAAAGAAGGCACGTTACTTCGCCGACGCGATCAGTGCTCCACTGTCTATCGTTGAGAAACGCCGTCTCGGGAATGAAGATCGCGTAGAGAGCATGAACATCATTGGTGAAGTTGAGAGAGATCAGCCAGTAATCGTGTTCGACGATGAGATCAGCACGGGCGGAACAATGATTTCGGCCGTCGAAGCAATCACCGATCGGGGTGTAACTGAGGTCTATGTAGTTGCAACACACGGCGTGTTGCCAGGTGAGGCATCCAAGCGGATTACTGATATCCCCTATATCAAAGAATTGGTAATAACCGACACAGTGCCTTTGTCCAAAGACAAGTTAAACTCAAAGATCAAGGTAATTTCAATTGCACCGCTTCTTGGAGAAGCGATAAGGCGTATCCACGAAGGCCGTTCCGTTGGAGAACTGTTCACCAGATACAGGTAAATGAGGTTCGATACCGAACCGATTCTGCAACGTGAGCAGCCAGTAGCTATATATGTTCAAGCTGTTTAATAAACTCGTTGGCGATTCCAACGAAAAAGCACTCAATCTACTTCACCCGATCGTCGACGAGATCAATGAACTCGAACCCGAGTTCGAAAAACTCAGCGATGAAGAGTTGAAGGATGTTACTGGCGACCTGCGGTCTCGTTACGAGGCGGGTGAGCATCTCGATGACTTCGTCCCCGAGGCCTTTGCAGCGGTACGAGAGGCTTCCCGACGCACAGTAGGCATGCGACCTTTCGATGTGCAGATGATCGGTGGAATTGTTCTCCATGAGGGTAAAATCGCCGAGATGCGCACGGGGGAGGGCAAAACTCTCGTTGCGACCATGCCGACGTACCTGAACGCCATAACTGGCGAAGGTACGCACGTTATTACCGTTAACGACTATCTGGCAAAACTTCATGCCGGGTGGATGGGTGCTGTTCACCACTCGCTTGGGCTGACCGTCGGATGCCTGCAAAACGATACGTCGTGGGTCTACAACCCGGATGCCCCGATAACCGTAGAAGCGCCTTCCGAAAACGAAGATGATGCCGATGCGGCACCGCCCGTGCGACTGCCAGAAGACAACTTCCAGTCGGCAACAAAGCGGGAGGCATACGCCTGCGATATTACTTACGGCACCAACAACGAATTCGGCTTCGACTACCTGCGGGACAACATGGTTGAGGAGGCTGAACGTCGAGTCCAACGCGGCCTGTCCTACGCTATTGTCGATGAGGTCGACAGCATCCTCATCGACGAAGCACGAACTCCGTTGATCATCTCCGGTCCTGCCAAAGAGCATAGCCAGGAGTACAGGAAGTTCGCCCAACTCGCCAAACGCCTATCTCCAGATGTCCACTTCGAGATCGAAGATAAGCGCAAGACCGTCGTCCTCACTGAAGAGGGAATCGCAGCCATCGAGCGAGAGCTCAAGATTGAGAACCTTTACGGTCCCGAGAACGACGTGCTTTCTCACTTTGCAGAAAACGCCATCCGTGCCCAGCACATCTACACAAACAACCGTGAATATGTCATTCAGGGCAGCGACATTGTTCTGGTTGACGAGTTCACTGGTCGACTCATGACGGGTCGACGTTTCTCCGACGGAATGCATCAGGCGCTCGAGGCCAAAGAAGGGGTAACCGTTCAGCGCGAGTCGAATACGTACGCCACGATCACCCTCCAGAACTACTTCCGGATGTACAAAAAACTCGCGGGAATGACTGGTACGGCTTCGACCGAAGCCGAAGAGCTCGACAAAATCTACAAGCTGGAAGTTGTCGAAATTCCCACCAACCGAGAGACACAGCGTCTGGATCGAGGCGACTACATCTACATGACAGAGGAAGCCAAGTGGAATGCGATCGCTGATCGAATTTCAGAGCTCCACAATGACGGTCGACCAGTACTCGTCGGCACGACCAGTATCGACAAATCGGAGCTTCTCGGTGATCTGCTGAAACAGAAGCGTGTGCCACACAACGTTCTTAATGCAAAGCAACACGAACGTGAAGCGAACGTTGTGGCGGAAGCTGGTAAGGGCGGGGCGGTCACAGTCGCAACGAACATGGCAGGCCGTGGAACCGACATTATTCTGGGCGGCAACCCGGATGTGACCACCGCTTCCGACGCCGGATGGCAGACCGACCACGACACTATTGTGCAAAAAGGCGGCCTGTTCGTTCTCGGGACTGAGCGCCACGAATCGCGTCGTATCGACAACCAGCTTCGTGGTCGTTGTGGCCGACAGGGCGACCCTGGCGAAACCCAGTTCTATCTCTCTACTGAAGATGACATCGTTCGGCGCTTCGGTGGCGATCGCATCAAGGGAGCGATGAACCTCTTCCGTTGGGAGGCTGATGTTCCGATCGAAAACAAGATGGTCTCAAAATCGGTTGAAACCGCTCAGACGAAGGTCGAGGCGCAGAACTTCGAGGTGCGTAAGTATCTCGTCGATTATGACGACGTTGTGAACACCCAGCGGGATGTGATTTACCGGCTACGGGACAAGGTTATCGACGGCGAGGATCTTCGGCCCACGATCAGCGAGTATGTCGAAAATGAAGTTCGACTGATCGTCAACGATCGAATCAACGGTGGCAGCGAGAATTACGATGTCGAGGGCCTGTATCGAGAGTTGTTGCTGGTCTTCCCGACGTTGGATGGCTTCCCGGATCCCGAAAATATTTATGAACTGCGCCCAGATGAGGCAGAAGATACCTTCATCGAACTGGTACGCACGATTTACGATAAGCGCACCGAGGAATTCGGTTCTGAGATGCTCAACCGTCTTGAGCGGGCGATCATGCTGCGAACAATCGACGAGCACTGGGTTGAGCACCTAACGTCGATGGATAACATGCGGCAGGGAATCGGACTTGAAGCAGCAGGCCAGCGTGACCCGCTGATTGCCTACAAACACCAGGCCTTCCAGATGTTCACGTCGCTCGACGAGACGATCAAGTCTGTTGTGGCGCGAACGATTTTCCGAGTTGCACTGTCACAACAGCCAGCGCCATCGCGGACTCCACAAATGAATGCAACGAAGGCTGATGCTGACGTTTCGGTGCAGAAGGCGAACGCAGTTGCCAACCAGAAGTCGGTGATGTCGAGCGTCAACTCAGGGCATGGGGTCGGCCAGGCGGGCGGTAACAGCCTTGCCCAAGTACCGACACACACACCGGACGGCCGCAAGATGACCCGAGCAGAGCGTCGCAAGATCGAACGCCTCCAACGAAAACAGGCGAAACAGGGCAGTGGCGACTAGGTGCCATTGGGTGCCAACGGCGCTTTTTCTTGAGGACGACTGATATACCGCGCCCCGAGCTAAAGCATCCGAAGCCGAGGGATCTGGGGTGGTGACGAGCGGCAGGCTTCTGTCAATCCACACCTCATGACGCAACGCCCCGCGATAACCTGTAGTGCATGGACAATGGCGCTATTTCAAAAGTGTTTGCCGATGTCGCTGTGCTCATGCAGGCGAGGGGCGACAACGTATTCAAGGTTCGAGCACACTCGAAGGCGTCTGACGAAATAAAAAGCCTGTCGTATTCACTCGCCGATATCGTTGATGACACTGAGCTACTACGAGAAATCCCCGGCTTCGGCGAAGCGATTGTCGGTAAGACCCAGGAGCTCATCCGCACCGGCCGACTCGGCCTGCTTGAGGATCTACTTGAGGAGCTTCCAGATGGCGTGCTCGAACTCGTGCAGATACCCGGAATCGGACCCAAAACGGCCGTGATAGCTGCCCAGGAACTAGGCATTGGCACGTTCGAGCAGCTTGTAGCGTCGATCGAATCAGACGAGTTTCAGCAACTGCCCAGAATCAGTAAGAAGGGCGCACAACAAATTCTTCGCCACACGAAGATGCGAATTGAACAGGGCGACCGATTCGGGCTTGGCCCAGCGACTCAAATTGTCGCAGGCGCAATCGAAGAACTGAAGACCCGGTGCCCTGAAATTACTCTGATAGAAGTTGCTGGCAGTGTGAAGCGAGGCGTAGAACTGGTTGGTGACATCAACATCCTGTGCGCGGTAGCCGAGGGCGCTGATCCTGCCACCGTACTCGAATGCTTCGCTACTCTCCCAAGTGCACACAAAATACTTTCGCAAGACGCGTCTAATGCTCGGATCGCAGATAACTCTGGCAAGTTCATGTCGATCAAAGTTGTGCCAGCGAAAGCATGGGCGGGTGCTCTTGTATACGCCACTGGGTCAATTGCACATGGCAGGAAACTGGAGGAAATAGCTGAACAAAATGATCTGGTGCTGACCGAAGACGGACTTTACGAAAATGGTGCCGACGATCCAGTAGTAGCTGAGACCGAAGCTGATATCTACGACCTCCTCAATCTGAACTTCATCCCACCCGAGATGCGAGAAGACTCCAACGAAATCGAACTGGCCGAAACAAGCGATTTCTCGCGAATCCTCAAACTCTCCGACATTCGAGGCGATCTTCACTCCCACACTAACTGGTCCGATGGTCGTTATCCCCTGGAAGAAATGGTGGCCTCCGCCGCCGCCGATCGTGGATTTGAATACCTCGCGATAACTGACCATTCGCCCAGCGCAACCGTGGCCAACGGGCTCGTCCCCGACATGCTACTCGCCCATAACAGCGCCGTGAAAGAACTCGACAAAACCTCCGAACTAAGATTGCTCACTGGAACCGAAATGGACATCAAACCCGATGGTTCACTCGATTACAGCGACGAACTACTCGCCGATCTCGACATCGTCATCGCCTCAATCCACTCTGGTATGGATCAAGATGAAGCAACAATGACACAGCGTGTAATCGATGCCATGGAAAGCCCTCACGTCGACATCATCTGTCACCTTACAACTCGTCTTACCGAACGGCGCGCCGCCGTTGAAATCGATATCGAAGCCATACTGAACGCTGCAGTCCGAACGGGCACGGTAATGGAGATTAACGCCTCCCCAGACCGGCTTGATTTGAAGGCTGAACACGTACGAATGGGCGTCGATCTGGGTGTAATCTTTGCAGTGAACACCGACTCGCATCGTACTTGGCAGTTTGCAAATCTTCGATTCGGCGTTCAAACAGCGATTCGCGGTTGGGTCGAATCGGGTCAAGTCATCAACACACTCCACTACGCAGAGCTCATGGCATTTCTCGCACTTCCGAAGACCGAGCGCTACGCATTCAAGAAACCCCGTGGTTAGCAGCAAAGATACAAGCCAAAAAAAAGGATCCCTGGTCGACGAGACCTCGGATGCCATCACGCGCCTGAAATCAACCATTGCTCCTTCGACTGGCGATTGGAAATTAACTGTCCTCGAAACGATAGCCAAGTGGCCTCTGGCAAGTGAGAACCTTGCCGGTGAACAGCTCGACTATCTGATTGGCGGTGAGGCGTTCGATTGGCGTCTGTTGGCACAGCGATTGCTGGAGGAATGTGGATCAGATATCGACGACGACACGTGGTGGGACTGGCTAACAGATCCGGTCCTTTTTGCCGGGTTTGAAGAGCCGGAATTTATGCGTGCGGTCGGTGTAGACAAGTTCAGGGCACACCTTTCGTACTTCTACGGAGTAACCGTTGAGCAGGCTCTTCTGGCAGCCGTTGAAGAGGAGATTACGCATCGACGTGTTGCGGCCGGACGCCAGCTCAGCGACAATTCAATGGAGCTTGCTTACGAAACGCTTTACGGCAATACACGGGACCAGCTTTGGGAAGTGTTCAAGATCGAAACAGGTGTTGAGGCAGCTCGGGAAGGGTGGCGGCACCGTGACGAGCATTCGCTCGGCTCCGAGGATGCGTTTACCTACTGGCTGTTCAAGCTAAGAATGGAACGATCCGACCCCGCGAAAATCGCCAGCGACACGCGCAAGGGGCTTGCCAAGCTGGAGCGTATGCGCCAAAACAACGTCAGGCGGATGCAACTCGTTCAGACCGACAGAATTCGCTCCGCGGTCAAGAGTACTCGTAGGCGCAATGTGAAGTCGTGACATGGAGTCATAACTGGCAATTGCCATTGCATTCGAACCGACTAACGGCTAGCCTGAATGTGATATCGAAACAGCTTCGACGAGAAGTAGTACCGAGATTGCAAAGGTCCGAGAGATTCGGTGGTTGGTGTGAACCGGAACCCATGCACTCGTGAAGTCGTCTCTGAGCTGGCAAACTGGAAGTCCTCATTTACCACGGATTATTAGGTACGCCCGGTGGCACCGTTAAAGCTAATCGAGTGGTTCGCAGCAGGCTCCGTAAGTTGCGAGCAATGAAGGTGGTACCGCGGTTAACCCGTCCTTTGATGAAGCCGTTTTTGCTTTTAATTTGGGTGGGTATTTTTGTGCCTAGAAATTGGCACAGTGGAATCGTGTTATCAATGTACTAGCGGCCGTGAATGGCCGAATAGGAACGAAGAATTGAAGTCGATAGAGTTTAGCGACCTACCAAAACGCTTTGATGTGAACGAACGAGAGTTGCACTGGCGCGATCGTTGGAACGAACTTGGCGTCGCCAACCGTGACCCGAATGCACCGCGTGAAAACTCGTTCGTTATCGACTCGCCGCCGCCGACCGTCAGCGGATCACTTCATATCGGTCACATCTTCTCGTACACGCATCAGGATCTGCTCGCTCGCTACAAGCGAATGACCGGATGGAACGTGGCCTACCCGATGGGCTGGGACGACAATGGTCTGCCAACCGAGCGTCGCGTTCAGAATTACTTCTTCGTTCGTGCCGAACGCAACGTGACCTACATCGAGAATCTTGATGTTGAAGCAAAGCGTGCAGAGCTGGGTCTCAAAAAGAACCAGGAACTCGTGATCAACCGTGAAAACTTTATTGAGCTTTGCCGAGTTATCACCGAGATGGACGAGATTGTCTTCAAAGACATGTTCAACCGGATGGGCTACTCGATCGACTGGAGTGATGAATACACCACAATCGACGCCAAAAGCCGCCGCATCGCGCAGCGCAGTTTTCTGGATCTCCACGAGAAGGGACACGTATACCAACTTGAGTCGCCGACCATGTGGGATGTCGATTTCCAGACAGCCGTCGCCCAGGCTGAAGTTGAAGACCGTGAGAAAGGTGGCGCGTATCACGATATCGAGTTCGGAGTATTCGAGGAAGAGGCCCCGGTCAAGAGCTTTGTGATCTCGACTACTCGCCCCGAATTGCTGGCTGCTTGTGTGGGCATCACGGCCCATCCCGACGACGAACGATTCAAAGGGTTGTTCGGTAAACACGCCGTAACACCGGGTTTCTTCGCCAAAGTTCCCATTTTCCCGAGCTCCGAGGCCGATCCTGAAAAAGGGACGGGGATATTAATGGTGTGTACGTTCGGTGATCAGACCGACGTTGCTTGGTGGCATGAGCAGGGACTTGAACTGCGACAGATCCTAGGTCGCAACGGCCGAATTCTCGACCACAAGTTTGGCGAAGACGGCTGGGAGAGCCAGAACCCTGAAAAAGCGAACGAGAACTATCAAGAGATGGTCGGAAAGCGAATTCCATCTGCCAAGTCGATCATGGTCGACTTGATGCGGGATCCCGAGAACTCTGCCACTGGTAACGGTGCGCCACTGCAGGATGAGCCGAAGCAAATTCAGCACCCTGTTCGCTATTTCGAAAAAGGCGACAATCCGCTCGAATATCTGACTACGCGCCAGTGGTTCGTGAAGTTGCTCGACAAGACCGACCAGATGATTGACATGGGTCGTAAGATCGATTGGCACCCCGACTTCATGCGTAAGCGGTTCGAGAACTGGACCGAAAACCTGAACGTCGACTGGTGTATTTCTCGCCAACGCTACTTTGGCGTGCCGATTCCAGTGTGGTATCCGCTCGATGAGCAGCTTGAGCCGCAGTACGATCAGGCCATCATTGCGACCGCCGACATGCTGCCCGTCGACCCTGAGTCGACCGCGGCTCCCGGCTACAGCGAGCATCAGCGTGGAGTTGCAGGCGGATTTTCCGGGGAACCCGATATTTTCGACACGTGGTTCACTTCGTCGCTCAGCCCGCAAACGGTCGCCCGGTGGGGTGATGACGACGATCAGATGGACACGCTGTTCCCGATGGATGTGCGGCCGCAGGGTCACGACATTATTCGAACGTGGGCGTTCTACACGATCGCCAAGTCGATGCTGCACCATGAAACGGTGCCGTGGCGCAACATCAACCTATCGGGTTGGGTTCTCGATCCCGATCGGAAAAAAATGTCGAAGTCGAAAGGCAACGTGGTCACGCCGGTTGATACTCTCGACAGATTCGGAGCAGATGCCGTTCGCTACTGGTCGGCCTCGTTCAAGTTGGGCAGCGATGCCGCCCACGATGAGGCAATTTTCAAGATCGGTGGCAAGTTGGTCACCAAGCTTTACAACGCCGGTAAATTCGTACTCGCCCAGACGGCGGAAGACGGTCCTATTACGAACGAACTCGACCTAGCGTTTGTGGCCGAGCTCAAGGAAGTCGTCAGAATCGCCACTGAGTCGTTCGAGAAATTCGAGTACTCCGTAGCGCTACAGGAGACCGAAAAATTCTTCTGGGGAGCATTTGCCGACAACTACATCGAACTGCTCAAAAGGCGTTCCCGCTCAGAAGACGACCCTGAGGGCAGGGCATCGGCTGTGGCGACATTGCGACTTGGCCTGAACGTCGTGTTGCGGTTGTTCGCTCCGATCGTTCCGACCATTGCCGATGAAGTGTGGAGTTGGGTGTTCGCCGAGGAGACGGGTGAGCCGTCGGTTCACAAGGCAGCTTGGCCAACGGTCGCCGAGCTCGATGCGATTCCTTCACCGGAAATTGCTGGCTCGTTCTCGGCTGCTTGTGACGCTATCTCAGCGATTCGAAAGGCAAAGAGCGAGAGCGGCGTGAGTTTGAATCGCGAGCTGCTGAGTCTGGTGCTTGAGGCCGACGATGAAGGTGAATCTGGTCTTCGACTGGTATTGGACGATGTCGCAGCCGCCGGTGGGGCTGAAGCGATCAGCTTCGTTTCTGGTACACCGTCGGGCGACTGGCGCTACAAAGCCCAGATCGAACCCGCTGAGGCACCGGAAAAAAAATAGGTGCAAGTTGCGGGCGACCATAACGGCGGTCGCTGTTGCAAACTTCTCCCTCACCCCAATCCTCTCCCGCTCGGTTAGAGGGCAGAATGCCCTCTAACTCTTCGCTTTCCATTCTTCCCAGTTCGCCAGCGTGAAATTTGGAACTGAGAAGTAGCGGTGTATTGCGCCTTCTTTGGCGCGCACCTCGGCACACATTTTGGCGACATCCGGAGCTTCGTCAACTGGAACCCTAGTAGCGCCGTCGGCATCACAAACGAGAATGTCGCCGGGATTGATGTTCAGGCTGGCGACGATGACCGGTATCTCGTGCTCAAGCATGTTGAATGGTCCGTGTCCAGGTACGCGGCCGGTCGCCCATAAGGGAAGTCCGGCGTCAGCAATTCCCGGTACGTCTCGTGCATTGCCGTCGACAAGCGCACCAACCGCGCCGAGAGCCTTCATTTGATATGCCATGCCATCGCCGATAATTGCGCCGCGTCGCGCAGGTTTTTCAACATCCTGTTGCACGACAATCACGGGTACGTTCGCGCGGGCGATCGCATCGAAATAGTCCATACGATTCACGTTGAATTCACCTGGTTCGTTCAACGGCGCCCACGTCGAGGTTAGAGCGTATCCAACTGCCGGTTTTGCACCTGGAGAGATATATTCACGGATGCTTGGGTCGGTGTAGTCGTCATCTTCGTGGACGAACCCACGGACGAGGATTCCAGCGTTTTGGACTGTGGCCGAGTCGTATTCAGCGAGGGTGTCGAGGATCGACTGATCAATTGTTTTCATAGTAAGGAGTATTTGCTGTTCGTGGCTACTGTTCGAGCGGAACGATGTCTGGCTCGATTGAAAGTGGATCACCGGGGAAGAATTCTCTCCACGGCTCGAACTGTTCGACGAATGTCCGGCCCTCTTCGGTCGATCCGATGCCCTTGATGGCCCGTCCCGGATCGTAACCTGTGGTCTTCGCCAGAGCTTCGATGCCGCGTTTCGTCTCGCGAACACCGCCGACGGAGAACGAGTCTCCGTCTTCGTTTTCGACGATCAGATCGAATCCTTTTTTCTTCTGTTTCCAGTACAGCCTCATCAACGCACCTCGGTCTGCAATTGCTCTGAAATATATTTGATGATAAATCTCGCCCACATTCTAAAGGCACGCGCGCTGATCTGGACACGCGAATCTATGTCGAATGAGATTGAAGTGATGCGCCACAGATGGCTGGCGTGGCTATCGATCGCTGAGCAGGGACAAGGCACGATCTAGAATTGCATGGCCAACATCGAGCTTGTACATCAGCGGTTGCTGCTCTGCAATTCCCTCTGCATCGACGAATGTCACCCTGTTCGTGTCTGTTCCGAACCCGCTTCCTGGCTCACTCACGTCATTGGCAACAACAAACGCAGCGCCCTTCGGAGTAGCCTTCGCTCTTGCGTTCATTTCGAGGTCGTTCGTCTCTGCGGCAAATGCCACTTTCACGAGATTTCGACCGTGTGCCAGCGGCATGAAATCTTCGACCTTCTTAAGATCGAGGGTCATCTCACCCGATCCCTGTTTCTTGATCTTGTGATCAGAAACGTTCGCCGGAGTAAAGTCGGAAATAGCAGCGGCCATGATCAGCAGATCAGCGTCGGACGACTCGAGAACGATTGCATCGCGCATCTCTTCGACTGTTGATGCCTTCACCACAGTGACTCCTGCAGGGTCGGGAAGACTCGATGCTGAAACGAGCGTAACAATTGCACCCCGATCTCGTGCCGCCTCCGCGATTGCATAGCCCATCTTTCCGGTCGAACGATTTGAGATATATCTGACGGGATCAATGGGCTGGCGTGTGCCACCAGCAGAAACGATCACATGCCTGCCTCTATAGTCGCCATGCCTCCCCACTGCTTGACGCACCAGCCCGATCAGGGCTGCCGTGTCGACGAGTCGACCCTTGCCTACCAGGCCTGATGCAAGCCGCCCACTATCAGGTCCAGCAACCAAGACGCCGTCACCGACCAGCATTTCCACATTTCGCCGAGTTGGTGGACTGGCGAACATATCGGCGTCCATGGCTGGAGCCACGATAACTGGTGCCTCGGTCGCCAGCACTGTTGCGGTAAGCGGGTCGTCAGTGATCCCCATCGCCAGTTTGGCGAGAGTGTTTGCAGTTGCCGGTGCTATCAGTACGCAATCGGCGTGCAAAGCCAGCGCTACGTGGTCGATGCTCAATTCTGAATTGGCATCCCAGAGCGACGTTGTCACGGGTCGATGGGTTAGCGCCTCGAACGTCGTTGTGCCAACAAACTCCATGGCCGATGTGGTCATGATCACGTCGACAAATGCACCTGCCTGAACCAGCTTGCTTGCGATATCGGCGGCTTTGTAGGCGGCGATCGAGCCGGTCACACCGAGCACTATCGACTTGCCTTCAAGCGGCGGTCGTGAGATTGGTTGCATCGAGCTAATTGCAGGTGACATGGTCTGTAACCAGTCTAAGTGATGTTCATTTCGTGAACCATTCGAAGACCGATGAGGGTCAGTTCGGGGTTCACGTGGTTGAACGATTCGGTGTGTTGCGCCATCAGGTTGGCGAGCCCGCCAGTTGCGACAACTGAAACTTTATCTGGGGCGTCGGGATTGAGTTCTGCCTTGAATCGGACCAGCATGCCTTCAATCAACTCGGCAAATCCATAGATGAATCCGGACTGCATCGAAGCAACCGTGCTTCGACCGATCACACGATCGGGAGCGACCATCTCGACCCGTCTGAGTTGAGACGTATTGCGGAACATGGCGTCGGCGGCAATTTCCATTCCAGGAGAGATAGCCCCTCCAATGTAGTCGCCGTCAGCGGTAACTGCGTCGAACACGGTTGCAGTGCCGATATCGACAACGACCAAGGGCCCGCCGTAAAGCTGGTGCGCTGCGACGGCGTCGACGATTCGGTCAGCACCGACGTCTTGTGTGCGGTCGTAGTGGATGCGGATTCCCGTTCGAACACCTGGGCCGATTACGAGAGGTTCGAGACTGGTTAGAGCAGATAAGGCAGCGACGTAGGCTTCAGTCAGCGGGGGCACCACTGAGCAAATGACTACAGCATCGAACGATTCCGGCTCGACGCCTTTCGAACGTAGTACACCTTGCAAAGCCCAGGCATGCTCGTCGATAGTTCGGGTTTCGCGGGTCGCCAATCGCCAGGTGGCGGTCAGTTCCTGATCGTCAAACGCGCCGATTGTGATGTTCGTGTTGCCGATATCGACGGCAAGTAGGTAAGTCACTGTTTCCCAAGTATATGAGCGTGGCATGGGAAAACACGGTCATTTACACGCGACCGGGTGTTATTGAGGGTAAGAAATGGAACTATCGACTATTGCGAGTCGGACTGAACATAATCTCGGTAAAAGGCTCCGAGTCGTTCTGAAACGTCGGTGGCTCGCATCCCTGTTTCGCCAAGTTCTCGACTGGCGATGTCGGCGGCGTAGCCGTGTACGAACACCCCAAGAGACGACATTGCGAAGGATTCATCGGGAGATTGAGCGAGCAGCCCACCGATCAAACCGGCAAGCACATCGCCACTTCCACCCTTGGCGAGACCCGAGTTGACCCAAGGCGAGACTGCCAGCCGTCCGTCGGGCGCTGCAATAAGAGTGGAAGCCCCTTTCAAAACAACAATCTTGCCGAACTTTTTAGCTGCTTCCAAGACGGTGGATTTTCGATCTTCCTGAACTTCTTGGATCGAGATACCAAGCAGCCGACTCATCTCGCCAGAGTGCGGCGTCAGTACGGCTGGATTCTCAAATCGATCCCACCATTTGTGGCTGCCACTGAGGATGTTCAGAGCGTCGGCATCGAGCACCAACGGTGTCGCTGGGTTCATCTGTGACAGGAATATCGACAAGAACTCGGAGGTTGAGGGGTTGTTGCCGAGTCCCGGGCCGATCACGACAGAGTTGGAGCGAGCAGCTAGATCAAGTGCGATTCGAGCGGCTGTGGTGGGCGTTACCTCGCTATTCTCTGATGAAACGGGGAGCGAGCTGTACACCGCCTCGGGAATGGCTCCTGCTATCCGGTTGTAAGCAGGTTCAGGAGTAGCAACAAATGTCAGGCCATTTCCTGAACGAGTGGCAGCGTCGGTCGCCATACTTACGGCACCGAGGTACTGCTTGGACCCGCCAATGATCAAATTAGATCCGAACGTACCTTTGTGAGCCGCAAATGGCCGTTCAGGGTAGAGGGACGCCGCAAGATCGGGCGTAAGTAACTCGACGTCGACTTGTGAATCGAGACCGGCCGGAATGCCGATATCCAGCTCGCTAATGTCCCCGGTCGTCGATGGATCGCCAGCTAAGGCTGGGCCGATCTTTGTGTAGCCAAGCATCAACGTGAAATCGGCTGGAAGCCCAGCTATGTCGAATTCACCGGTATCCGAGTTCAAACCGGTCGGCAGATCGAGTGCTGCGACTGGAATTGCCGATTCGAGAACGACAAATAACAGTGATGTAAGTGGCTCGGTGATAGGTCGTGACGCCCCAGTGCCCAACACGGCGTCGACCACAAGATCAGTTGAGTCGAGTGTAGATATCAGCAGTTCAAGACCATCTTTGGAGGTTCCGTCGAAAACTGAAACTCCGACGACTTCAGCGAGCTCACGTTTTGGGTCTTGAGCTTTTCGATCTGCGCAAAGAATCGCCGTTACATTCGCACCCCAACTGGCGAGATGACGACCCGCCACGAATCCATCAGCACCGTTGTTACCGGGGCCGATAAGGATCACAACTCGACGGCCAAATATGCCATTATCTTCGTCAAATCTGGCTCGAACCCACTCGGCAACTGACAGTCCGGCGTTTTCCATGAGCGTGTCGAGCGATACACCGGCCTCGACCGACGACTGCTCGATCGCTTGCATCTGGGCAGCAGTTACTAGTTTCATGGCTTCCAAGCGCCGTCCCGAGCTTCTCCTACAGCAGAGGCGGTCGCAAACTCGCGGGAGTGGGAAAGGCTCAACGCAATTCGGGTAATGCCCATCTTCTCCGCCCGTGCCTTCGCTGGACCATGTAGCAGTATCTCTGGCGGACCGCCTCGCTGGCGTGTGACTTCGATCGACTTCCAAGGCACACCCCGTACTCCGGTGCCCAGCAGCTTCATCACCGCCTCTTTGGCTGCGAATCGACTCGCGAGCTGATGCGGGCGACCGCGGGCGTAACGCTGTTCGCCCTCGGTGAATATCTTTGCTAAAAACCGTTCAGGGTAGCGTTCCAGTACCCCAGCGACTCTGGGAATCTCGATTAGGTCGATCCCTGTGTAGATCATGCGATAGGAACCTCCGGCCCCAGAGCATGTGTCAGCTGATCGGCCGACGCAGTAAAAATTCTTCCCGGAATAATACTTGTATTCATGAATTCTCGGTTACGATTTATTCGGGCATATACCAGTTCCGCATCACTCAGTACATTTTTCTTCATATCTATCGGAGCCAGATCAAAGTGACAGCACGAATTATCGACGGTAAACAAGTGGCCTCAGCGGTCCATGACGAGGTTGCTGCTGGAGTGGCCGAGTTTAAGAAGAAGCATGATGCCGTTCCCGGGCTCACAGTCGTTTTGATTGGCGATGACCCGGCTTCCCACTCCTACGTAAAAGGGAAAGAGCGTGCGTGCGAGAAGGTCGGTATCAGGACCGAGACGATTCGACACGACTCTTCGATCACCCAGAAAGCGTTGATCGAGATCGTCGAAGGCCTCAACGCCGACCCGCAGGTCAATGGTATTCTCGTGCAGTTGCCACTTCCCGACCATCTCGATGGAGACGCAGTGATTCATGCGATTGATCCAATGAAAGATGTCGATGGCCTTCACCCCGAAAACGCTGGGCTGTTGATGCTTGGTCAACCTCGCTTTGCCCCGGCAACTCCACTCGGCGTCCAGCGCATGCTTGTCGAACAGAACGTAGATATGAAGGGTGCCAAGGTCGTGATCGTCGGTCGAAGCAAGCTTGTTGGAATGCCACTGACCGCCTTGCTCTTGCAAAAAGGAGTTGGTGCAAACTCGACCGTGACCGTGTGCCACACTGGAACCAAAGACATCGGTGCGGAGACACGGCGCGCCGACGTACTAATCGCAGCAACTGGTTATCCTGGAACGATTACAACTGACATGATCAAGCCCGGTGCAGTGATCATCGACGTGGGCGTTTCCAGAGTCGACGACGCCACGCGCAAACGTGGCTATCGTCTCACTGGTGATGTCGATTTCGAAGGAGCATCAGAGGTCGCATCGGCAATCACGCCGGTACCGGGCGGAGTCGGGCCGATGACCATTTCGATGCTTCTCGTGAACGTGTTGCATGCAGCTGAATTGGCTGTCTCAAACTAAGATCACATTAGATATATCGATAATTTGCGATAGAATGATCGTTTAGCCGTTTCCGACGAATCCCAGAATTGTGTACTTTTTTTGGGATTGCAAGTACTGTTCGCGTCATCTGTTAATTAATGGTAAATCCCACTAAATCCAGCTCAAAATCCAAGTCGAAACCTGCAAAATCATCTAAGAACGGCAAAAGCGGTGCCGTTGGGCCGGACGAAAGTGATGTAGCCGCTAGTACAGACCATCGGGAACTATTCAGGCAGATGTTTCTCATCCGCCAATTCGAACTGGCTTGCGGCGAAAACTACTCGAAGGGTCTGATTCGCGGGTTCCTGCACCTGTATATCGGTCAGGAAGCGACCGGTGTCGGGGCCATCTCTGCACTTCGGAAAGACGACTACATCGTCAGTAATTACCGCGATCACGGACATGCGCTTGCCCGTGGAGTCGACATCAACCGATCCATGGCTGAGCTTTTCGGCAAGGCGACTGGGACTTCGAAGGGCAAAGGCGGGTCGATGCACCTGTTCGACGTCGTAAAGGGGTTCATGGGCGGTCACGGTATCGTCGCCGGGCAGTTGCCGTTGGCAGCCGGACTCGCACTTGCACAGCAGTACCAGAAGACCGACGGTCTAACGATGTGCTTCTTCGGTGATGGATCGACGAACCAGGGTGTCTACCACGAGACCTTAAATCTGGCTGCCGTGTGGAAACTCCCCGTTCTTTTCTTCCTCGAAAACAATATGTACGGAATGGGCTCTTCGATCGAACGAGTCCGCGCTGGTGGCATCGACTTCTATCCCGGATTGGCGACCTACGAAATTCCAGCTGTCGAAGTAGACGGCATGGACGTTCTGGCGGTCAAAGAGGCGACTGAAATAGCCGTTGAGCGTATTCGCGCCGGCGGTGGCCCTCAGTTCATAGAGGCCAAGACTTTCCGTTTCGGTGGTCACTCCGTCGCGGATGGTCAGAAGTACCGTGGGCAAGAAGAGGTCAAGGAGTGGGAGACACGCGATTCCGTTGTGGCCTTCCCGCTCAAGCTGATCGAAATGGGACTCGTTACTAAGGATCAGATCAACGACGTCAAGGCAGAAGTTTATGAAGCAGTGGCAAAGTCTGTTGAGTTTGCCGAGCAGAGTCCCAATCCCGACCCTAAAGAAATCCACAACGACGTGTTCGCCTAATTCATATGACAGAAATTGTTCTTAGAGAAGCACTAAAACGGGGACTCGAGGAAGCGCTCGAAAACGACCCCAGCGTATTTATGATGGGTGAAGACATCGGCGAGTATGGCGGTGCTTATGCCGTGACAGACGGATTCTTGAAAAAATTCGGTCCAGATCGAATCAAGGACACCCCGATTTCCGAGCAGGCCTTCTTGGGCGCTGGCATCGGAGCTGCGGTGGCTGGCCTTCGACCAATCATCGAATTTATGTCGATCTCCTTCACATTGGTAGCATTCGACCAGATCGTGAACATGGCAGCTAACTTGCGTTACATGTCAGGCGGCCAGATCAGCGTTCCAATGGTGATACGAGCACCTACCGGCGCTGGTGTACAACTTGGTGCCACTCACTCGCAAAGCTTTGAAACGTGGCTTGCTGAAGTTCCCGGTATGAAAGTTGTTTGCCCGTCGAACTCTTACGACGCACTTGGACTAATGCGTTCGGCGATCAAGGACAACAACCCCGTGCTGGTGGCCGAGCCTGCGCTGCTTTACGGCACCAAAGGCGAGGTTCCCGACGAGTACTACGAAGTTGAAATCGGAAAGGCCTATGTCACACGTACAGGTAGCGATGTCACGCTGATTTCGTACGGGTACGGTATGCGTCTGGTAAACGAGGCGGCTGACAAACTTGCAGAACGTGGAGTGTCAGCGGAAGTTATCGATCTGCGATCGCTGAGTCCGCTCGATATGGACGCGATTGTCGCATCTGTTCAGAAAACCAATCGCGTGGTGGTTGTCGATACTGCCCGCCGGATTGGCGGGATCATGGCGGAAGTTTCTGCTGAACTGCAGCAACGTGCCGCGGAGTGGCTGGATGGTCCGGTAATGCGTGTCGGATCAGACGACGTGCCGTGGCCATACAACAGAGGCCTCGAACGTGAAGTGCTCACGGACGCTGATGACGTGCTCAAGGCAGTCGCAGAAGGCTACGGCCTTTAAAGATGGATCTAAGCTTCGGCTTCTCCGTATTCGGCTGATTTAGCGGTGGGCACAACCTGCATTTCCTCGGCCACTCACCAATTCTTGTGAGTGAATCTGAACAATTCTGGCGAACGCTGTAACATTTGTTCAGTTAGGCTACCGAGCACGACCACTAGGCCAATCCCGAATAGTTAGCGATTGGGCAGCAGGAGGAAAGTTTCAATGAATGTACTTGAACTCATTTCTCCCATGAACGCGCCCATCTCAGAAGCTAACTCAGGCCAGTCGGTTGTCTCTCTCATCTAGGTATTGATATTGAGACGTGCGGCTAATTTCCCCGAGTGCTTCGAGGAATACCCACGTTGAACGCATCTCCCAGTAACGATGATCTAGGTCTTCCAATTAACGACCTGACTTCGAACTCTGACACTGGCCCGGTGATTGACTATTCAAGTCTTGCCCAATATGGCCTGACTGACGAGGTCGAGAGCCGCTTCAAAACAATCCACGAAAAAGACGCCGAGCTTGTACCCGGAAGGGTGGCACGCGTCGATGGTATATCGACCTTCGTGCACGCGGGTACGGCTGACTATCGAGCCGTAAGCACATTCGCCAGGATCGTCCACGATGAGGAATTCGAAATAGAACCGGCCCAGCCTTCAGTCGGTGATTGGGTTCTCATTCGGTCCGGGAAAGATCAGGATCCCGACGAAATAGAGCTTGTTCTACCTCGTACTTCGCTTCTCGTTCGAAAACGGGTCATGCGGGGAAAAGACGAGGGCGCCGAGCAGGTTTTAGCTGCCAACATCAGCACTGCATTCATCGTTCAAGCAGCCACGTACTTCAATTCGAACCGTCTGGAACGTGAGATAGCACTCGTGTGGGGTAGTGGTGCCGTTCCAGTCGTCATCTTGTCGAAATCCGACCTGTTAGAAGACGTCGACCCGGCTGATGTAATCGAGCGGGCAAAGTTGTCGGCTCCGGAGGTTGAGATCTTCGCAGTAAGCGCTATCACTGGGGACGGTGTTGAGCCTCTGAGACGCTTTACAACCGCTGGCACTACCGCAGTCATGATCGGTGCGTCCGGGGTTGGTAAATCGACGCTAGTGAATCATCTGATGGGCCGCAAGGTGATGGACACGGGAGAAATCCGTGAATCCGACACCCGGGGACGTCATACAACGGTCACCCGCCAACTTCTTCCATTGCCAGGCGGCGGCGTGTTGATCGACACACCAGGCATCCGCACGATCGGGCTTGTTGGCGGAAGCGAAGAAGCACTCGCCAAAACATTTCCTGAGATCGAACAGTTCCTTGGTCAGTGCAAATTCCGCGATTGTGGTCACGGTGGAGAACCTAGATGCGCCATCACCGAGGCTATAAAAGATGGTCGACTGTTGGCGTCGCGATTCGAGTCGTACTTGCGGATGGGAGAAGAGCTCGTTTACGAAGAAACCAAGCACCACCCAACCGTTAAAACTGACCATCAGCGAAGAATGCGAGTGATAGCAAAGGCCAACAGGCAAAGATCGAAGCTGTCGAAACGACCCGGATCTAGCTAGACGCCGCCTAATGATCCGCAATTTTGCTCAAAATCAGCGGAATCTTGTGTACCCTCTATCAACGGGTCTTTTAAGACCCGTCATGTGACCCAACCAGGCACACGATATTTGTGAACGCAAGCGTCCCGCAGGAGTGCAGATTTGATTAGCGAAGTGACTATGCCCTCGATGGGTGCTGACATGACCGAGGGCACTATCGCCAAGTGGCTTAAGGCCGAAGGCGATGAGATCAGTCGTGGGGACAAACTGGCTGAGATCGAGACCGACAAAACGGTTGTCGAGATGGAAGCCTACGCAGAGGGTTTGCTTCGCAAAATCGTGATTGATGAAGGCTCACTCGTTCAGGTTGGAACTGTAATCGCATTCATCGGTGCCGCCGATGACGAGGTTCCCGAAGTCGCGGCTGCTGAATCACCGAAAGCTGAAGAAAAGGCACCCGCACCTGCTGCTACCCCTCCACCAGTTCCTGTCCAACAATCTGCTTCTGCGCCGACACCCGTTGCAGCAGTTCCAGCTTCCGCTGGCGGACGTCTAAAAGCTTCGCCGATAGCCCGCAAAATTGCTGAAGAAAAAGGCTTCGACATCGCTGCTGTTCCCGGTACTGGACCCGGCGGCAGAATCACCAAATCTGACGTAGAGAATTTCACTCCTTCACCCGGATTCGCAGCTTCTGGAGGACGCTCACCGGTCGTCATGGACGGATCGGACACACCGCTGTCTTCGATGCGCCAGGCAATTGCCCGAGTGACGGTGAAGTCGAAGACCGAGTCGCCTCACTACTATGTAACTCACGAAGTGAATATGGGGCCTGCCATGACATTCCGTGCACAGCTCAACGAGGCAATAGTCGACGATGGCGACCGTGTCTCGGTCAACGACATGGTTCTCAAAGCTGTCGCAACAGCGCTTTTGAGGTACCCCAAGTGGAACTCATCTTTTGATGGCGACAAGCTGATCGGTCACTCCGATATCAATCTCGGTGTTGCGATCGCACTCGATGAAGGCCTGATCGTGCCCGCCGTGATCGGCATCCAGAACATGTCGCTGATCGAGATATCCCGCTACGTAAGAGATATGGGCAAGCGTGCTCGCGGCGAGGGCGGATCTCTCACCCAGGCTGAAATGACTGGTGGAACGTTCGGAACGTCGAACCTTGGCATGTTCGGAACCGACACATTCTCGGCAATTATTGTGCCGCCAAACGCGGGGATCATCGCTGTCGGTGCGGTCAAAGAAAAACCGATCGTCAAGAACGGCAACGTCGTCGTGGGTCAGACCATGAATGCGTCGATCTCAGCCGATCACCGTGTAGGCGATGGCGCAGAGGCTGCCATCCTGCTGGGCGAGTTCCAGAAGATTCTCGAGAACCCCGTCCGCCTGATGCTTTAGGCGGCTGGTTCGATATTTTTGTCACTTCGTGTTTGTACGGGTTGGGCAAGCACCGGTTAGCGAACGTCAAACTCCCTGTCGAATCAGACGGGGCTGCGGATAGGCTTGCGGACGATGTACGTACGGGAAACATTCAATACTGAGGAGCGAGCGGTTCTTAGCCGCTTTTTCACGAATATTGACGGTCCGGTTTTTGCGCTGATCAATCTGCCTGAGGTTGTAAAAGGCGCACTTTTTGCACGGTATAGCCGTTCACCAAAATCGCTCCGACGGCTGTTTCTCGACGAATTTTTCGATCAACCCGAAATTCCAATTCAGGATCTCGCCGAGGATTCTGAAAGCTCCACACTGGTTTCGCTGGAACGCGCCGAGGGCCTTTACGACCGAGTCTTTTCGCAGTTTGGTGATGACTCGGTCGCCCAACTTGGCGGAGCTCATATTGCATGTGAGCAGGCATCGAACATCCTGACGAAAGTGCTTGAGTGGGGACGACTTGCGGCCTATCTGGAGCAATCAACTCGGTACATCTTCTACGATCAGAAACTGGGTGACCACTACCGGTACATCGCACCACCCGAGATTGAAACGGGTCACCTTGCCAACGAATACAGCAAGACGATGGACTGGCTGTTCGACGAGTACTCGGCGTTGGTCCACACCTGCGTGCCGTTTTTTGAGGAGCAGTTTCCGAGAGAGCCTGGCGACTCGAAGTTCATCTACACATCGTCGATACGTGCAAAAGCGTGCGACTCGGCGCGTGGACTGCTACCGGCTGCAACTACTTCGAACGTGGGAATCTTCGGCACGGGACAGGCCTACGAGCAGATGCTCATTCGTATGAACAGCCATCCGCTCGAAGAGGCTCGTGATTACGCTCGAATGATGCTGGTCGAGCTTCGCAAAGTTATTCCGTCATTCCTGAAACGGGTTGATCTCCCGGATCGAGGTGGAGCGTGGTCAGACTATTTCCATGACAACCGCGAGGCAATGGAGCGTATCGCTGCGAGCATCAACGATGAGCCGAGCGGTATCGATGAGGTGACTCTGGTCGAGTGGGACCATGACGCCGAAGAAAAGATTGCGGCGGCGGCGTTGTACGCCCACACTGATCTGCCAGATACGCAGCTTCAGGTGATCGTCAGCAGCATGAGCGATGCTGACAAGGCTGAGGTAATCCGAGCGTACGCTGGCGACCGCCGGAACCGTCGACACAAGCCGGGTCGAGGAATGGAACGATCTTTTTATCGCTTCGACATATTGTCCGATTTCGGCAGCTTCCGTGATCTACAACGCCACCGAATGCTGACACTCGACTGGCAGCGACTCGGAGTAAAGCATGGCTATCTGACGCCACCGGCGATTGAAGAGGTTGGCTGGACCCAGCGCTGGGACGATGCGATGGGTCGAATGAGCGACTTCCACGAGAGCGTGTTGAACGAGCATGGTCCGGACGTCTCGCAGTACGTGGTGCCGTTTGGATTCAAATTGCGCTACTCGATGCAGCTAAACGTCCGGGAAGCGTTCCACATGTTGGAGCTTCGTACTTCTCGGCAAGGGCACCCGGACTACCGCCGTGTGTGCCAACTGATGCACAAGCTGATTCGGGACAAAGCGGGGCACAAAGCGCTCGCCGACGCGATGTCTTATGTAGATCACGGCTCATACGACCTTGAACGCCTTGAGGCCGAGCGCAGGGCAGAGCAGAAGCGGACAGTGTCGGCGGACTGACGTGTCAGCTTGCTGGTTTCTGTGTCCCGTGTTAAGTCATCTGAATCGAGGGATCTGGTGTGGGGACGCGCTCACGGCAAGGTGGCGTCACCCCACGCCGACCGAACTTCCGAAGATCCCCCCCCCAACCCAATCCGCTACGCTGCGGTCGGGAATTGGATTGTGCCTAGTTGAAGGACTTTTCGCGCGTCATAAACCACGCAGGCACCAATGCCAGCGCCGACAACACTGCCCCGTACAGATAGAACCGAGTGAACACGGTGACTCCAGCCTCGGTTGCGCTATCGAGAATCTGCTGTTGTACCTCGGGGTCGAGCGAGAACGCCGGAACATCGGCGACCAGCTGTTGGAATTGCACAGTGCCCAGTGCGGTCATCGTAGCGAGACCGGCCGTCATTCCCACCACCCGAGAAACGCTTAGCAACGCCGATGCCGCACCCCGCTGATCATCCTGAACGCCACGCAGAGCTGTTTCGGCGATCGGGGAGACGAGTAACCCGAGTCCCAGTCCGGTGAGCGCCAGGTGGATCGTCAGCATAGGTTCGGCGATTTCGACGGTCCACGTTGAAAGAAGCATGAATCCAGCAGTTGTGACCACGAGTCCAGTCATCGCGGGAATTCGGGGACCAAACCGCTGGGTGACGTAGCCACCGACCAATGCGCCGATACCGATGGCGAAGGTCATTCGCAGCAGCTGAAGACCGCCTTCCAGCGGGGACTTTCCGAACACAGACGCCGCCATCAGCGGCACTGCGACCATCCCGATAATCAATACGGTTCCGACCAAAAAGTGAGTCAGGTTGGAGTGGTTGAATGATGGAAGACGGAAGAGTTGCTTCGGGAACAGTGGATCCGAAGACCGATTGTTCATGAACGCGAGCAGTGCGACCATGCCGACTGCCAGCAACAGCGATATTGCCATCAGCGCGTCGGGCTCACCGATCCTCACGAGTCCGATGGTGAGCAGTGTAAGGGCGGCTGCGAACACGACAGATGTTGGCACATCGACTCTAACTGCGTTTCGTCGACCCGGCGGGTTTGTCATGATCCAAATCGCTGCAAGCGCGGTAAGTGGAATGTTCAGCCAGAACGCCCACTCCCACGATAGCCAGGTCGTAATTCCACCGCCCCAAAGCGGCCCAAATACGCCGCCAGCCTCGGCACTCGCGCCGATCATTCCGTAGGCAATAGCACGATGTTTGCCGCCGACCAGTTCACCTGCAGCTGCGATCGAAATTGGGATCATTGCACCGCCACCAATAGCCTGGAAGACTCGTGTACCCACGAGCCAGTTTAACTCTGGTGCTCCGTCGTACAGCAGGCGAGGAATGTCCGGGGAGAGAGCTACCAGTATCGATCCAAGAGTGAAGACACCCAGCGCAAGCAAAAAAGCACGCCGGTACCCCGTTCGATCGGAGATACGCCCCATAAGCGGCATGGCGGCTGTGTAACCGATCAGGTAGCCGGTGATCACCCACGACGCCCGGTCCAACTCACTCACACCGACCCGCAGATCGGCCATCATGTCGGGGAGTAGCGTTACAACAACGGTCTGGTCATCGGCGGCGATGAATACCCCGAAGCAGAGTGGCAGTAGCAGCTTGTATGGGGCAATAATCTGCCAGAGGCGTATGAACATCGGCTAGATTGGTGATTCCAGCGAAACCGGCTTGTCGAACTCGGAAAGAGTGATTACACGTATCGTCGACGGATCATCTTCTAGTTGTATGTCTCCTGAAATAATAATTTTCTTCAGGAGATAGCTATCGGAGTCGAGTGTGAGTGTGACGCTGGGAACTGCATCAGGATTTACGGTGCCCACCAGAGCTACGAAAGTCGGTGCCGGAAGACTGCCGATTATCAGTATGTCGCTGGTTTGGTCACCATCTAAGACGTAGCCCGGATGCTGCGTTTCTCCCAGAATGTCGGCAACCAGCTTAACCGGATCCAGAAATGAAAAGGGGCTATCTTCGGGTGGAATTTCCGACCACGTTCCCGTTAGAGGATTCGTCATCCACGTTCGTTCGCCGATCACGACCGCCTCGACTCGCACGAACGCGCGACCGATATTCGCTTCGGCTTTGAGATCGAGTCCGCCCGGCGCGACGATTCCATCTGCCCGCGTCAGCTCAAGTGACCCAGAGAGCGTAGTAAATCCTGAATCATGGGTGAGCTCGAAGCTAAAACTCTGCAAATCACCCATAGCCGATTTTGACTTTGCTACAGCTTCGGAAGCGGTAATTCGAGGAGTGACCGGAACGGGCGTCGGCTCGCTTTTTGAGCAGCCAAATACGACAGTGACTACAAGCAACAAGATGAAAAGTGCCAAGACGGATGTTCGGCGTGGGCGTGTGAGGGTCATAACCGCATAGACAGCATTCATTAGATCACTACGAATCACACGGCTTTCGCTATTCGACTGAATCTTCGCTGCCGCGGGCGGTAAGTGCTTTGAGTTTGCGAAGTGCGCTCTCGGCCTGTTCGGTGTTAGAACCAGCGGGGGCACGTTCGAGAAACTGGGTGAGGGAATCGACTGCGTCGCCGAAATTTCCTACTTTGGTTTGCAGATGAGCCAGTTCGCTGAGGTTTCTGAGGTTGGAGGGATCGAGAAGCTGTATTCGTTTAGACGCTGAGAGTGCCAGTTCGTACTGCTTGTGCTTCTCGTGGGCTACTTTTAGGTTACTGAGCAATCTGCGGAGCATCGTTCGTTTTTTAGCAGGGGTGAGGAACTTCCGTTCCAGAGCATCAAAATCACCGTTCTTCACACGGTCTTTGCCCAGAATGTTGGTTATACACTCTTTGCGGGAAAGCAGACCGCCCTTGTGGAATGGATCGACGTAGATTCGTTCATCACCCGACCCAACAGCAACAACGAAGTGCTTGCGGAGCGATATACCGTCGACGGCCACTCCTGCGACTCTTGCAACCTCTATATAGAGGATCGAGAGCGCTACCGGATTACCTTTGAGGCGATCGATTACCTCACTCAGGTGACTGTTGTTGGGATCGAAATAGTTTTTCGAATCACCACTGAAACCCGATTCGTCGAACAAAACCTCATGCATTGCGCCAATGAAGTCGTAGTTGGTGTGGTGTGCAGTGAGCCGGGACTTCACCCGCGCGCCGAACTGTGCGATGCGCCCTTGATAGGCGATTACATCGAGTTCAGGAAATTCGTTTGATGCTGCATACAGGCTAGCCGCTGCAAGATTTATTTCGGCATCAGGACAACGGATCGCCCTGGCGAAATTTTCTTTTGGTGTGAGAGAACTGGTTCCCAAAGTGAGCGGCGGCGTCCTGTACTGCGCTAGTCAAGTCCAAACCGGATTCCCGATCCAGATACGGCGCATTCTAGCTGTGTCACGGGGAAGCCGCAATGACTAGTGACGAAGCAATATTTAGGATCATTTGACATGTAAGTCTGTGGTTGTAAAACTAAAGCGCAGACGAATTATTTCGTCAGCGTGTTGGAAATACAGCACACGGGGAGCTCGGGATAGCCGGGCTGAGAGGGCAGACACAATCATTCTGCCAACCCTTGAACCTGATCTGGGTAATGCCAGCGTAGGAAATCGGCCCGAGTGCCACATCCAAGCGTGAATACCCAGATGAATAGAACTCTGGGAATACGCAGGAACGATGAGCCCGGTGCCTCTAACTACTAATAAGGCAAACGACGTATCTGTCGATCATGACGACGCGCTCCTTTCGGTTGCAAACGTCGGATTCGACTACGACAACACTCCGATTCTGGACGAAGTGAGTCTGACCGTTGATCGTGGTGAGTTCGTGGCGCTTGTCGGGCCCTCTGGCTGCGGCAAAAGTACTCTCCTCAATTTGATTTCAGGTGTTCTACCTGCTCGATCTGGCGCAATTCGTACTGGCAACCGGGTGATTCGAAGTGATCGTCTCGGCAACGTTTCGTACATGCAGCAAAAAGATCTGCTGCTGCCGTGGCGATCGGTTGCGGAAAACAGTCGACTTGGTATCGAGCTTCGCGGTGCTGGGCACGCTGATTCGATGGAGCAGGTCGAGCGACTTTCGAGATCATTCGGCCTAGCTGATGTGCTCGATATGATGCCATGGCAACTTTCAGGCGGAATGCGACAGCGCGCAGCATTGCTCAGGGCTGTGCTTCCCGAGAATCCGGTTCTTCTTCTCGACGAGCCATTTGGTGCTCTCGACGCCATTACTCGCCGTTCACTACAACAATGGTTGTTGAACACTCTGGATACGTCGGACAGGGCTGTTGTGCTGGTTACCCACGACGTCGAAGAATCCATTCTGTTGGCGGATCGAGTGTTGGTCATGGCACCAAATCCGGGACGGATCGTTGCCAACATCGATGTGAAGATCGATTCTTCTCTTGATGGTGCGGATACATCCACCTCACCCAGATTTATCGAGCTGAAGAAGCGGGTTCTGAGTCTGCTGAATGGCGATGAGTCGGGTTCAGGGGCATCCCAATGACGCTCTTGACCATCCTCCGGGTGAAGCTATTCGACTGGCTCCCGGCGATCATCGCTGTGGCGGCACTGGTGATCGCGTGGGAAGTGCTTGTTGGGGTATTAGAGGTTCAGCGTTGGCTGCTCCCACCGCCAAGCGTAATCATCAATGAACTCTTCGATTCGCTCGCGAGCCTTTCGCGACACGCGGGAACTACCGCGAGCGAGACCGTGATCGGGTTCGCTGTATCAATCGTCTTAGCGTTATTGATCGCCTCGGGTATCGTCTGGTCACGCACAGTTGAACGGTCTATCTACCCGATCATCATCGCCTCGCAGACTATTCCGATCATCACACTTGCTCCGCTACTGATCATCTGGGTAGGCACCGACATCATGTCGAAGGTCATCGTGATCGTTCTGTTCACCTTCTTCCCGATTGTTATCAGCCTCGTCACTGGACTGCGATCGGTCGAGCAGGAGATGGTCGACATGTTCCGGACGCTCGGAGCATCGCCATGGCAAATTTTCTACAAGCTGATGCTTCCTACTTCACTGCCTAACTTCTTCGCTGGTCTGAAGGTCGGCGCCGTGGTTTCAGTAATCGGAGCCGTGATTGGTGAGTGGTTTGGTGCGAGTTCTGGACTGGGCTGGCTTATGAAAATAGCTGGCGGTCAATTTCAAACGGCGAAGGTATTCGCCGCGATTGTTGTGCTTTCAATTTTGGCAATGCTGCTATTTGCGGTGGTAGTTGCTGTTGAGAAGTGGTCGCTGCGGAAATATCCGCCTACCGTAACCAGAGTCATTCGGCTAGGAGAGTCATGAAAAAATTTGCGCTGCTACTTGCAGTAATTGCATCGCTGGTGATCGTCGCTTGTAGCGAACGTGAGCCGGAAGACATCGTAATAACCCTTGATTGGTTCCAGAATGCGAACCACGCGGGAGTCTACGAGGCGGTCGACAAGGGATATTTCGAGGATGAGGGGTTGAATGTCGAGATCGTGCCACCGGCCGACCCCGCGGCAATACTCGGCCTGGTTGTTAGTGGCGACAGCGATTTTGCCTTCTACTACCAGCCAGATCTTCTTCAGGCCCGACAGGAAGGCATTCCTGTTGTTGCGGTCGCTGGGATTGTTCAGCGTCCTTTGAACTCGATCATGACGCTCGCGTCATCGGGTATCGACAGGCCCAGCCAGCTTGCTGGCAAAAAAGTCGGAACGCCCGGCCTGCCGTGGAACGAAGCTATGCTCTCCACGATGCTCGAAGCAGACGGTGTTTCTCGTGATGATGTCGAAGTAATCGATGTTGGTTGGACTGCAAGCCAGGCGCTGATGGCGGGCACAGTCGACGCCATCATTGGTGTTTACTGGACCTACGAATCGATCATCATCGAGAACGAAGGACTTGCCACGAACGTTCTTATGCCAGACGAATGGGACGTTCCGAGCTACTACGAACTTGTTCTCGTTGCTTCGGAAGAAACTGTCAAGGATCGACCCGAGATGGTCGAGAACTTCGTAAAGGCTTTCAACAAGGGGCATGCACAAGCTGCCGACGATCCTCAGGGAGCTATCGACACGCTTATTCGGCTGAACCCGGATGCGGAGATTGATGAAGCTGTCGATCGTGCGGGTGTCGAGTTGTTGGCTCCGCTTTGGAAGTCGGAGGGTGCGCCTGTTGGCTCGCTGTCTAGCGACCGCTGGGAAGATCTGGTGAACTGGATGAAGAGCCGGTCACTCCTCGATTCATCGCAAAAAGCAACGGACGCCTTCGACGCTAGCTTCGTGAACTAGGTGCCGATGGCACGTTTTCTCCGGCAGGGCTTATCGTGAATTGTTCGACAGGCCTAGCCGTAGGGTGCTTCGGTGGCTGGGTGAGGGTGAGGTGTTGCCTAACATGGGCGCCCTAAACGTCGATCCTTAGATTGCTATCGCAGCGGCACGATCTTTTTGACGATCGTGCCGTTTTCACGAGTGAGAGTTGTGATCGTTTCGATGCCGTGTTCGAGTAAATACGCGCGGCCTGCTTCGATACCTGCACCCACTTGGGCAACTGAGTGACTATCGTCGCCAAAACAGAATTGCACACCCATTTCTGAAGCCAACTGGACGGTCCATGGCGCGGGGTAAGGCGATGCGAGGCCTTTTGACAGCGCCCCGACGTTTAGATCGAGAATGCACCCGTTGGCTTTGGCGGATTCTAAAACGGTGTAAACGGCCTTCATCACCGAATCAGAGTCGAGTTCTGACCGGCCTTCAGAGAACAGCCGTGGGAGGTCGAGGTGCCCAATCACTTCGGGCCTCACCTGTTCGATCATCTCGCCAACCAGCTCGTAGTAACGCAGCAGGAACAGTTCGAGCCCGCCTCGATTTGCCAAGGCTTTATCGAAGTCTTTTTGGCTCGTGTCAAACGGCATTTCGTCGACCCAGTGAACGGAGCCGACCACATAGTCGAGGTTGTAATCGATTCGGAGTGTGGCTGCGCTTTCGGCGAACGATGATTCGGGCACGACCTCGACTTCAACGCCGCGTAGTATCTCGATACGATCACTGTATTGGCTCACCAACTCAGCACAAGTTGCCGAGTAGTCGTTGAATTTTTGCGCAAGATCGATGACCGATAGTCCGGCCTCGACCTCTTCTTCGTAGAGGAACTTCGGGTCTGTTGCGGGCGGGTGTGCAGTTACGCCGAATGTGGAGTAGCCGTATTCAACCGCGGCATCGAGCATCTCGCGCAGCGTGTCACTGCCGTGTTCGCAAAAATCACCACTGTGACCGCCGTGTAACGAAACTTTCCAAGGTTCAGACATCTAATCAGGGTACGTCGCGGCGGTGACGAATTGCACCGATTTCTCGAGCGAAGCGCAGCGAAGTCGCGATATATCGATGGACCCAGTGGTCATCAGGCGAGGACGTGATCAATTAGCCATGAGGATCGGAGTCCTTGCCGCCACCGTACGCTGCATTGGGGGGAGAAAGATACTGCATCAAGTACAGCATGACAGTAACTGCGGTGACAACTTAACGATGGCAGCCTTGGCCTGTCCTACCCAAGACGTGCCGTCGGCACCCTTCGGCACTAGAACCTGCGTTGCGGATATGCCAGTTGGCCGGTATGGCCGGTATCTTCTACTTGATAGACCTCGCCGCCCTTGAACGTTACAAATAGTGTGTTCAACGAAGAGCCGCCGAACGTACAGTTTGTGGGATTGTCGGCGGGTGTCGGATAAGTTCGTACGACTCTCCCAGATGCCTCGAACTCGTAGATTATCGGACCCGGCCCGGAAGACGACGATCCCGCCGTTGCGAGAATCGTTCCGGTAGACGTCAGGGTCATTCCATCGATACTCCGACCCAGTCCAAAATCGTGCAGCACCTGGTGATCGCCAAGAGTTCCGTCGTCGTTCACGGGGTAGGCCAGCAACCGTCGGGTCTCGGTGGGATCGGTAGGGGTATCGGCCACGAACAACGTTTTCTGGTCGATAGAAAACAGCAAACCATTTGGTTTGTACGTGTCGAAGGTCACCCGCAGCGTGTTCCAGTTGCCGCCAAACGTGTGTTCGGCCATGTAGACCGATTGATGATCGAGATTGCTGGGGCCGCCTGTGTAGTTCGGATCGGTGAAGTAAACACGTCCCTGCTGATCGACCGCAATGTCGTTCGGCCAGTTCATAGTTTCGCCTTGATACGCGTCGCTGATGATCATCGGCTCGGCATTGAGATCGGACGCGTCGACCTTGGTGATCCGGTGCGCATCGCTTTCGCAAACAAATAATTGCCCCTGACGATCAAACGTCTGGCCGTTCGCTGCGCCGGTGTTTTCACGCCACACGCTGCTTTCGTTCGTCTTAGGGTCCCACCTGAACGTCGTGCTGGCGGCGCATTCGTTGTACAGCAGGCCCGATCCGTCCCACACTGGACCCTCGGTCAGCGTGTCGTGGTTCGCAATCTGGGTCCATTTCCATTCGGGCATTGTTTTTCTTTCAGTTTTGGGAAGGGGGTTACAGTGATGATTAGCTCACACAGGTGAGAGTTAATTCGGCCACAGCAGGTGACCCGTCATTCCCGTGTTGCGGGCGACGAGGCAGTGGCCTTCGATTGATGAGACGTAGAGGTCTTCACCAACGAACGTGCAGTTGGTAGGGCGTTGGGCTGGCGTCGGGTGGGTCTCGATGATTCGACCCTTGGGATCGAAGACCGTGACGGTTCCGCCGGGTCCTGAAACCTCCCAGCCGGTGCAGGCGACGATATTGCCTTCACTCGATAGCGTCATTCCGTCGATACCGCGGTGCGGACCAAAGTCGTGAAGCACCTCGTACTCGCCAAGCGAGCCGTCGTCGTTCACCGGATACGCCCTCAGTTCACGCTTTTCGTCGGCACGGTAGTCGCTCTGCGCAACGTAAAGAATCTTGTAGTCGTTCGAGAAAAGCAGTCCGTTTGGCATCGACGTATCGAACGTGCGCCGAACGGTTTTGTACGTATCGTCTTCCTGTGGCTCAGCGGAGATTATCGCCGAGAAGTTTATGCCGACATCGGGATTTACATCGCCAACTCGGTCGGAGAAGTAGATCGACCCTGAGGGCGTAATTGCCAGATCATTGGGTGAATTGATCCGTCGTCCGTCAAGCCGGTCGGCGATGGTTACTGTCGCATCATTTGGATCGAAGCGAACGATCCTTCGACCACCACCCGAGCAGCCGAATAGTTGACCCTCACTGTCGAAGTTGAGGCCGTTGGTGCCTTCAGTGTCTTCTCGGAATATCTCAACCAACCCGGATTCAGGATCCAACGAAAGTATCCGATTCATAGCGATATTCGAATACAGCAATCGCTCCCCGTCCCAGACGTTGCCCTCGGTGATAGTGCCGATTACCGGCGCCGCATTCTCAAATTCCCAGCTCATATTTTTACTTTCAGTTGGAGTGGTTGTTGGCTGTGATAGTTTTTCGTGCTAATTCGTTGATTGCCAATTATTTGCAACCAAGCTGATCTGCGAGATCGTTGAAATCGCTGGCGAAGTAGTTGAAGTCGGGTTCAGGCTCGAGGTCGGCCGGTTTCGCTCCACCGAACTCGTCGGGTCGAGTCACCAACGCTGCCTTTAGTCCAGCTTCGATCGCTCCTCTAAGATCGTTATTGTGCGCTGCTACCAACATCACTTCGTCGTATTCGAGTCCCAGCAGTTGTGCGGTCTTCTGGTACGCCCATGGATGCCTTTTGTACTTGCCCGCAAGTTCGGCTGAAAGCACCGCATCCCACGGCAGGTTTGCGTACTTAGCCATATTAGTGAGCAGGGCGATGTTGCCGTTAGATAGCGAGGCGATGATGTATTTCGACTTGAGTCGAGTTAGACCACCGGTTGAATCGGGCCATCCATCTAGCCGATGCCAAGACTTGTTGAACTCTACGAGCTCGGGTTCATCGATCGACGGAAACTTGTATTGCTCCAGGAGCACATCCAACCGTTCACGGTGAATCTGATCGACGATCTTCCACTCGACCTCGCCAGAATTCACCTTCGCCATGCCCGCACCATACCCGGCGCGCCAATCGTCGGCGAACTGGTTCCAATCTGCCGTTACGCCGTGCTTCGAGCCGAATTCTGCTGCCTGTTGAGAAATCGACGTTCGCCAGTCAACAACTGTGCCAAAGACATCGAAGACGAGAGCTTTTACTTCACTGTCGCTCATGCATATTCTCCAGTCCGTTGAATTCTGCCCGATTACGAGATCGACGACAGTTTGAACCGCTATTCGATCACATCACTGCCGACGGGCGGTATTCTAGTGCCCCGCACCAGCCTGTCCAGATCAGTCTGAAGTTCGTAACGCCAATTTAGAGGAAAACTAACCGATGCCCGAGATCAAACGACTATTTCTTACCGAAGCCGATGTGACCGGGCTGCTCGACATGGAGCTGGCGCTTGAGGCTCTGGACGATGCGTTTCGGGCTCGGTCGTCTGGAGACGTCCGGAACGAACCTCGAAAACGAATACCGACTGGCAACGGTTCGATGAATTTTATGGCTGCCAGCTGGACGAGTCGTGGTTGGGCAGGGCATAAATCGTACGTGAGTGGTGACTTTCGGGTGATGCTTTACGGCACCAACGGTGAAGGCTTGATTGCCGTGCTCGGTGCAGGTCGCATGGGGCAGGTTCGCACCGGCGCCGCATCTGGAATCGCTACTCGGTACATGGCGCGTGAAGACTCTTCGTCGGTAGGGATAATCGGATCTGGATACCAGGCTGAGACCCAGCTTGAGGCGGTGTGTGCCGTTCGGGATATCAAGGATGTAAAGGTGTTTTCTCGCACAGCAGAAAAACGCGAACGATTCGCTTCGACGATGAGCGAACGACTCGGCGTGAACGTAATTGCTGTCGATTCAAAAGAGGCTGCTGCTGAGGGTATGGATGTGTTGGTAGCGGTGACCAGTTCTGTCGAACCGGTGATTACTGGTGACATGGTCGAACCGGGGATGCACATCAATGCGGCAGGGAATAACTCGTGGATGAAGCGGGAGCTGGATACCGCTGCGATTGTGAAGGCTGATCTGGTTGCTTGCGATGACATCGATCAAACGAAAATAGAGTGTGGCGAGTTGATGAGGGCGGCCGAGGCCGGGCATTTCGCATGGGAGTCGCTAGTTCGGCTCGATCGAATCGTGGCGGGCCTGCGAACAGCTCGTTACTCCGACGACGAAATCACGCTGTTCGAATCACAGGGCGTCGCTTTCGAGGACATCGCTGTATGCGGGCGTCTGTACGAGCTTGCGCTGGAGCGCAGCGTCGGCGTAGAGCTGCCGGGATAGGGCGTCAGAACAAAAAAAGGCCGGAGCATTTCTGCTCTGGCCTTTCCAATTCGCTGTGAAGCTGATCTGCCTCATAAGGCTTGTCGCATCAGTTCTGAACGTCGTTCGTCGATTAACCAGCAGCCTTGAGCACGGTCAGCTGCTGTGGTCTGGTGGGTGTAGCGTGTCGGCGAGACGCAAGACAAAGCGCGCGTCCCAGCCCCAGATCCTTCGACTCCGATGATTCCGCTCAGGATGCTGCGGAAATGCCATGCAACGATGACGCGGCAGCAGGAGCGGTTACACTCATCGTGACGTAAACTCCCGCCGGACTGCTCCCCACAAGGCGCGAGCCAAATCACTCCGAGAAAGAAGTATCCGTGGCACTCGATTTCCTGAAACTGAACGACGATAACTCGATACGAATACCTGCAGGAGATTTGCACAAACAGGTGTCGGCGATCTTGCAAGGAGTTGGCACACCAACTGAGCACGCCGAGATCGTGGCGAAAATCCTGGTCTCATCCAGCCTTAGAGGGGTCGAGACGCATGGAGTTGGAAATGCCGTTCGGTACTCCCAGTCGATCGAGAGCGGTGAGTACACAGTCCCGCAGACCGTTGCGGTAGTGACTGAAACCGACACCACAGCGTTGCTCAGCTGCGGCAACGGACTCGGCTTCGTGGCGGCATATCAGGGGATGGAAATGTCGATCGCCAAGGCGCGTGAGTTCGGTCTCGGCATGACCACGATCAAAGACGGTCATCACATTGGCATGGTCGGCTACTATCCGATGATGGCGGCAGAGCAGGACATGATCGGCATGGCGATGACCAACGCCAGCCGCTCGGTTCGTCCGGCGCTGGGTGCTCGACCGCGGGTTGGGACGAACCCGATTGCGTTCGGAGCACCAGCAGGAGAAGAGCGAGATTTTATTTTCGATATGGCGACCAGTACCGTTGCCAGCGGCAAGATCGGACTCGCAAAGCGCTTGGGCGTTCAGATGCCCGTCGGCTGGGCGGTATCCGCAGAGGGCGAGCCAATCACGGAACCACGGGGCGATAGGGGAGAGGACTGGGCGATGAATCCGCTGGGTGGTACCCGAGAGCAGGGAGCTCACAAAGGCTACGGACTTGGCGTTGTTGTCGACATCCTATGTGGCGTTCTTTCCGGTGGAGGCTTCGGTGCTCAACTCTCGGGTGGCGAAAACATGACCTGGACGATGGCAATCGACATAGCGAAATTTCGAGATGTCGACGATTTCAAGGTGATGATGGACGACATGATTCGTGAGTTGCACGCCACTCCCCCGCTGCCAAATGAGGACGGCGTGCTCGTCGCTGGCGATCCCGAAGCGGACTTCGAGGATGATCGATTAATGAACGGTGTTCCAGTGGAAAACGGCCAGTACGATGAAATGCGGCAACGGGCGGTTCAGTTGGGTGTTGAGGTATTTATTTAATGGTCAGCAAAGTAAAACTCAACGATTCCAACTCAACCCGGGTGCGAGCTAGCGATCTGCAAAAGCAACTCTCATCTATCTTCGAGGCGGTAGGAACTCCTGAGGACCACGCCGAGATCGCAGCCAAAGTTCTCGTATCTGCCAGCGTGCGCGGAGTCGATACACACGGAGTTGCCAACGTAGTCGGGTACTCCCAGAGCGTCGAGAACGGCGTGTACACCACTCCTCAGCAGATGGACATCATCTCCGAATCCGAAACCACCGCTCTTATGAGCGGCGGCAACGGCATCGGCCTCGTGTCGGCATATCGCGCAATGGAAATCGCTATTGAAAAGGCGAAAAAACATGGGCTTGGGATGATCAGTGTACGAGACGGCCATCATGTAGGGATGGTCGCCTACTATGCCATGATGGCTCTTGAGCACGACATGATCGGCATGTCGATGACCACCGCTGCGCCCGCAGTTCGCCCCGCTCTGGGTGCTAAGAAAATGCTGGGAACGAACCCGATCGGCTTTGCTGCTCCAGCAGGCGAGGAACGTGATTTTGTACTCGACATGGCGACTTCAACCGTTGCCAGCGGGAAAGTTGGCCTAGCGCGCCGAATTGGTGTTCCGATTCCGGCTGGCTGGGCAGTTACACCGGAAGGTGAAGAGATAACCAATCCACCTGAGGGTGAGAACGAAACCTGGTCATTGAATCCTCTCGGGAACACTCGCGAGCAGGGTTCGCACAAGGGGTACGGGCTCGCCGTAATGGTCGACATTCTCTGCGGAGTCCTATCGGGAGGTGGATTCAGTAATCAGCTTGCCCGCGGCGAAAACATGACCTGGGTGATGGCGATCGACATAGCGAAATTTCGAGATGTCGATGATTTCAAAGCGATGATGGATGACATGATCCGAGAACTCCATGCCACGCCAACACTACCCGGCGAAGATCGTGTGCTGGTCGCAGGTGATCCCGAAATGGACGCCACAGATGACCGTATCGCCAACGGTGTCCCCGTCGAAAACGGCCAGTACGCCGCGATAAGGGCAAGGGCTGCAGAAGTAGGCGTCGAGGTGATTATTTAGGTAGCGAGTGAACGTTGAGCGCTGACTGCAGTTTTCCAGCTCAGACAAACCGATTTCCCGAGTGGAGTCCTCGGAACCGAGAGACCTCGATGGAGTCACTGGTCATACTAGGCACAACGTGCACGCCCGCTGCCTAGTGTAGTTACCCGCTAGATCCCTCTACTTCACTACGCTGCGATCGGGAAATTGGTGCTTGCTGATATCAGAAACTAACGGACCGCTATCCTGTCTCTATATGCACAATCTCCATCTGCCGATCGCCTGTGATTTCCGGTCCGTCCTCCCCCATAAAAATATCCATCTCGGAGCGGACGCCGAACTCGGGGAGGTAGATTCCCGGTTCGATAGTTATGCCGATTCCGTTGATGACGGTGCGCGTGTCGTGTGTCTCCCAGTCGTCGAGATTCACGCCGTTTGAGTGAACCTCGTGGCCGAGCGAGTGACCGAGTCGGTGGACGAAATAATCGCCATATCCGGCCTTTTTGATCACATCCCGAGCTACTCGATCAAGCTCCCAGCCTTGAGCCTTACCGCCTTCCAAAACACGGGTTTCGAGTAACTCGAACGCCGCATCCCGCGCCCCTGTAACGGCGGTGAATACTTCTAGATGTTTCGCGCTCGGCAGCTCACCGAGTTTCGCGGTCCACGTGATATCAGCCGAGATATTGCGTTCTTCCGGGCTCGACGCCTTCTTGCGTGCCCAGAGATCGATCAGTAGCCAGCCTTCTCGCCTGATCACCGCTGAATTACCCGGCTGTGGGACATAGTGAGGGTCGGACGAATGCTCGTTGAACGCCACAACTGGCCCATCATCGAACTCGAGCCCGGCGCGGTCAAACTTGCCTCGAATGTGCTCAGCGATGTCGTGCTCGGTCAGCGCCCAGCGGATGTTCTCGCCGGCGTACTGGAAAGTCTGTTTTACGATCCGATCGAGGGCGTCTACAGCGAAGAAGTGAGATTGAAGCTGCTCAGGCGTCCAGCGTTCCGTCGCATATTGAATAACATCGCCAGAAGAAACAACCTCGGGCCCGAGCGATCGAACCAGCTCGATAGTTCCCGCATCTACTCTGGCCACACGAGGCAGTTCGTATAGAGGCGAGTACTCCATAGCGACTTTTTTTGCACCATCAAGCAGCGATTTAAGTCCGGTGATCATTTGCTCGCGACTGCCGTACGCCGAGATAGAGGGTGCCCCTTCCGGAAAACGACCTGTGTCAACTTCGTGTGCCAGCAGTTGCGGCACACCGTTCGAAGGAATCCACAGCCAAACAGGCCGGGTCAGATGCTCAACGTGATCACCAAGGGCGGCTTCGAACACCGAGTTTGTGTATCTGTAATCACGGGTTAACCAGCCGTCGATTCCGGCCGACTGAAGGAATTGTCGTGCATCGTCGAGCGGGCTGCCCGAAGGCGCGAGATCGTTAGGGCTCATAGTATATATTTTTAAACAGTTCAGCCGGGCGGTCATCGCCAGTCTTGGTGTACCACGGAGCGTGTTGTTCCGCGTAGGCTTTTGAGAATTTTTTCTCCATCCTGTAAAAGCGCCATCGTGTCCAGACCGACCAGTCAGCGAACAGGAGTGGGGTCATTAGGAGTCCGGAAATCCAAATGGATGTGGGTGTCCACTCCGGGAACATGTTGTACGGCACGCAATTGCAGCTCAGGTCGAACGCACTCAGGTGGAAGAAAACCCAAATTACGAGCACGGGCAGGCCGATGAAAATTATTCCCAAGTAGACAGCGATCTTGTTTCGCAGAGGGATAGGGACTCGTTGAGGTGAACTCATATCACCACATCTTAGCCGCTCTAGCCGTTCGGGCGAGCCAGCTCTGCATACGCCGCTAGCGCATTTTCGTAGGCTTCGGGCGTGTTGATGTCGAGTCGAACAATTGCTGAATCAAATTTCACACGGTGGTGGTCGACATCAGGCTTCTTGAATATGGCTCGGACGCCTTCGGTTTCTTCGGAGATATTTGCGAGATCAGCACGAAGTCCGGCGTCGAAAATGAGAGGGTGTCCACCGTGACCATCGAAGCCGGGAGAAGTGATATGTGCTCCGAAATCAGTGTGGACTTTCAACACTTTTTCGATCACCCAGGCGGGTCGAGGTTGATCGACAGCGAGTAACACGATCGAGTGGACGCCGTCTGGGACTTCCCAGATGCCGGCCTTGATAGAGGTCGTTTTACCTTCGAGAAATTTCGGGTTGTAGGCCCTGATGACGCCTTCACGGTCCTTGAGCAGCGGCGCCATTTCGACGTCGTACTTACCGGTCACCACGATCACCTTGTCGCAACCGCCTCGCAATAGCGAGTTCATCTGATATTCGACGAGAGTTGTGCCGCGCCATGGCAGAAGCGCTTTCGGCTTGCCCATGCGGCTCGATTCACCGGCGGCTAGCAGCACGCCAACTGCGTTGTAACTCACTTTAGTCTGCACTCGACGATGCGGCAGGCTCGTTCGTTTCTGAACGTTGAGCTGCCTTCTCGGCTGCTTTGTCGATCAGTCGCTGGTCGAGTTTCAGTGTTCCGCCGTCGCCACCAAGTCGGAATCCAACGATCTCCGACAAGATCGAAAGTGCGATCTCTTCGGGAGTTCGAGCCGATATGTTCAAGCCGATGGGCGATCGTACACTCTGGATCTGCTCCATCGAGAAGCCTTCAGCGAAAAGCTCTTCAAAAATCAGGATCGTCTTTCGCTTCGAGCCAAGAAGCCCGACGTAACTTGCCGGAGTGCGCATCGCCGATGCCGTCGCCGATGCATCGTAGCGGTGACCTCTGGTAGCAATCACAATGAACGAGTTGGTGCCAATCGGAAGCTTTTCGAATGCCGAGCCATAATCAGATACAACGGTCTGTTCAGCCTCAGGGAATCGTTCTGCGTTCGAAAATTCGTCTCGGTCGTCGATAACAAATATTCGGAATCCCAGCGTGGAAGCGACATTGGAGATTGCCTTCGACACGTGACCTCCACCCGCCAGAACCAGCGTGGGCGGGGTCGTGTAGGCCTCGATGTAGTATTCGACCCCAGATTCAGAGGTGATGTAGTCGTTTCTGCCCATCGCCATGAGCCGTCGAGCGTCGTTGATAGCACCGGAATCAAGCTTTTCATCGCCAAGCGAACCTGACGTCGACCCGTTCTCTCGAAGCAGCAGCTTCGAACCAACTGGCAGATCAGATCCCTCTGGAACCTTCATCAGGCTGGCGACCGCAACCGGAGCACCGCCTTCGTACGCGGCAATTACTTCTTCGTTGAAATCCTGAAAATCTGACTCTTCTTCGGTAGCTCGAATCGGATCGAGCAGAAAGTACATCGTGCCGCCACAAACGAGACCATCCTGTGCAGCGAGGTCTTCGTTTAGTTCGTAGTCACGCATCTCAGCCGAACCGCCGCTTTTTAGCAACTGCGAAGCGGCAAACCATATGTCACCTTCAACACAACCGCCGCCGAGCGTGCCAACGCCCGAGCCGTCAGCACGGACAAGCAGCTTCGCACCGGGCTTTTGCGGTGTGGATCCTGAGGTTTTGACGACTGTGGCCACGACCATTTCGTTGCCAGCCGTTATTTCGTCAGATGCAGCTCGAAAAACCTGTTCCATTGATTACTCGTGATTAGATAGGGATTAGTGAATTAGTTGCTGTGATTCGATCCGGTCACACAAAGAGTCGGTGCGTACAAAAAAATTAGGATCAACCCATATCGAACATAAGTCCAGATTAGCATATTGGACCGCTGATTCTCGATAACTTCGCAGTTGGTCAGCCGGGTACCCTGTTCAGATTACGAGATACGTGGAAGGGTAGAAATTGTCGAACCTTACCGTGGTAAGTGAGGTTCAAGTTTCTAATCTAAATCGTCCCGAGAAGTTCTAAAATCGCCGGGGCGAGCCGACTACTTGATCGCACCTTCCCAGATTGCAATTCTGTCGGGAGACTCGACTTCTTCTTGCGTAGATTCGTGATGCTCTAGCGCATGCAATTGCGCGGATTTGAGCAGTTCGGATAATGAATCACCACCCAACATCGCCCAGCCGCTGCTGATACGAATTCCGCCCTCACACTGAATTTTCCCTTAATTGGCGATTCGCTGCATTGGTGGTATGACCAGTTAGGAATCGAACCTTGGGAAAGAACTAAGCCTTAGCGAGTCGCTCAGCGGCGTCTTGAACTGAGCGGACGATCTTGTCGTAGCCTGTGCAGCGGCAGAGATTGCCCGCTAACTTCAGCCGAATTTCGTTCTCGGTTGGGTGCGGATTATCGTTGAGCAGGGCAGTCGTCGCGATCATGAAGCCCGGAGTGCAGAAACCGCACTGTAGACCTGAGTTTTCGACAAAAGCGTCCTGCACGGGAGACAGATGACCGTGGTCAGCCAGTCCCTCGACCGTCGTGATCTCGCGGCCGTCTACTTCGGGAGCTAGTACAAGACATGAGCACGACGACTTGCCGTCGACCATTACCGTGCACGCGCCGCAGTTGCCGTTTGAGCAGCCTTCTTTGGTGCCAGTGAGTTTTAGATGATCACGAAGCGTTTCGAGAAGAGTCCATGTCGAATCGACAAGAATCTCGTGCTCGACACTGTTCACTGTTGTTTTGATTTGTTTCTTGCTCATTTAGGCGAGTCGCTCCAGGCAGATAGTCAGGGTCCGATTTGTCAGGACCCTGATCAGTTCTTTACGATATTCGGCAGAGCCACGTACGTCGGTGATCGGCACTGCCGCCTGAACAGCCAAATTAGCTGTTTTGTTGATCGTTGCCTCGTCTATTGCGGTGCCTTCTAGATATTCCTCGGCTGCGTAGGCTCGAACTGGGGTTGGCGCCACAGACGCCAGAGCGATTCGTGCCTTTGTGACGACCTTCGTTGACGGGTCGACCTCGATCAGCGATCCAACTCCTGCAACCGCGATATCCATCTCGTTTCGCGGGATAAATCGCAGGTATGCGGACGCCGTGTTTGCCGAGGGAGCGGGAAGCACAAGCTCTTTGAGAATCTCTCCTTTCGCAAGTACCGTCTGGCCCGGACCCGCGAAGAAGTCGATCAGCGGGATTTCCCGTTCGCCCGAGGCGCTGGCAGTGCGTGCGATCGCTTCGTGAATCAACAACGCCGGGATTGTGTCGGCTGATGGCGCTGCGTTGCAGACGTTGCCACCGACACTAGCCCTATTCTGGATATGGATCGAACCGACCAGTTCAGACGACTCCGAAAGTGCAGCATAGCCGCTATTTTTAGCGGTAAAGTTGTGCACATCTGTGCAGGAAACTGCTGATCCGATCCTGAGACCTGATCCGTTCGATTCAAGAGACGATAGTTCCGGAATTCGCTTCAAATCGACAACGAGGTCGGCGTTTCGGCGGTTGCTCTTCAACTGGTCGATGATGTCGGTTCCGCCCGCAAGTGGACGTACCTCACCGGGTTGAGCCAGTAGTTCAAGCGCAACGGCCAGCGAGGTCGGCGCTTCGTAATCAAAGTTCGGCATTCGTTCGTGCATCTCCAGAAGTTACAGTTGGCCTTCGCAATTGTTTTGGCCAGTCGGGCGAGAGTATATGCCTCTAACCCACTCGATATTCGGCCAGCGTATCCCATTTCGGCACCAGTCCGAGTCCGGGGCGGTCGGGAGCGTAGACGTAGCCGTCCTTGATCTCCAGCTCGTGCTCCCAGATTTTGCCGTGCATTGGGTTCACCGATTCTCGGTAATACTCGAGTATCAACCCGTTCGGAATCGCCGCCACTAGGTGTATGTGGACTTCTTGGGCACCGTGTGGGGCGACATCGAGATCGTTCGCCTGTGCGAGCGCTGCAACCTTCATGAACTCGGTGATTCCACCAAGTATCAGGGCGTCGGGCTGGAGAATATCTACAGCGCGGGCGTTGATCATGTCTCTGAAGCCGTAGCGGGTGTATTCGTTTTCACCAGCAGCGATCGGAACTGAAGTCGCACGGGTGATTTCGGCCTGACCAATATAATCGTCAGGTTCAACTGGTTCTTCAAACCAGAACAGGTCATACTTTTCGGCTTTTCGGGCGAACTCGATCGCCTGATAGTGGCGATACGCGCTGTTGGCATCGACCATCAGCCTAACGTCGGGGCCTATAGTTTCGCGACAGACGCGCACCCGTTCGATGTCTTCATTTATCGGCACTGCACCGACCTTGATCTTCACAGCACGAGCACCCAGATTCACGTTGTCTTCCATCTCCTGTGCGAGCTCTTTGAGGCCTTTGCCTTCCTCGTAATAGCCGCCAGCGATGTAGGTATCGACCTTGTTCGTAAAGCCACCGAGCATCTTGTAAACCGGCATATTGGCGAGCTTGCCCTTGATGTCCCAGAGCGCAATGTCAATACCGGCGATGATGCGAGTGGAAATACCGCGTCGACCCACCAGTTTTGGTCTCCACATTGCATGCCACAGGGCTTCATTGTCGAGAGGATCCTGACCAATCAGCCCCTTCTTGAAGTGTTCAACAAAGGCTGACCCAACCTCAGGAGTGGCTTCCATCCCCCCAGCGAGTCCGATTCCCTGGATGTCGGGATCATCGGTGTCGATCACAACGATGTTCAGCAGATTGTGCGTGTAGGTATAGAGCCCATTGGTGATCGGCACTGCCCGTGCCCACTTGAACATTTCCAAACGTACATCTGTGATTTTCATCGAAAGGTCGCCTTTCAGGCTGGTCATTGTTGCTCAGAGAGTTCGCGCAATGCCTCTGGGCACACGAATCGAGCGGAGTGTAGCAGTGAGGTATGCCCGCAACACGCTGGAACCAGATGATATCCCGTGTGCCGCCAAGAGTTCTCATTTGAAATATGACGGCAATCAAGGGCTGCTGAATACAAACAGCATTGGCAGGCAAGGTTATGGAACTCCTCAGCGGCACACGGGATATCATCAGCGTTCAGCCCCAGCCTCTGCACCTAACCGTCGAGGCCGACGACGACAATTCTCGTGATCAAAATTCGTCACTGGATCGTTACATTGCCGCCACGGGTAACTGCTAATGTTGAATGCATGCAAAGCAGTCCCTCAACACTTTCTTCGTTTCGCCAGAGCTACATTGAGCGCGATCAAATCGAAGAAAATAGGTTTGAAGACGATCGACGCCGACGGCATGGAATGGTCGTCGCGCTCGTTCCGCTGGGGATAGCTATGGCGCTCATCGTTCACTATACGAACATCGTGGTGACGATCGACGATGCGGACTGGCAGTACGTTCTTCACCGTCCGAACTTCGCCCACATCATGAAGCTATCGCTCGCGCCGATCATTGGCGGTGGGCTGGCCATGTTGTTCGCCGGACTCGTTGCGACTACGGCTGCGGGTCGAGAGGGACGATATCTACCGCTGATAATGACGGCGGTTCTTTACACCCTGTTTTTGCCGGCTATTGTCGGACTTCTGCTGCCAGCCAACCTATTTCTTCTCGATATCACCGGGCTATCGTTCGCCGAATACTCCGTAGGAGAAGCCCTTTCTTCGTGGATTTTGAGCACACCGTTCTTCGTGTTGATCTACACGATGACTGGTTTCAAAGCTGCTTTCTGGGCAGCGATCGGAGCGGTTCTGCTCGCCGCAGCTGTGTTCAGATTTATGGGTCCCAATAACAGCAATTTCAGTGTCACCCGCACATCCGTAGTAACGACGATCGTGGGTCTCAGTGCGCTGCTGGTCATCATGTTTGGACCACTTGAAATATTTGAAGTGCTGTACAACGAGTTCCGCCTGAATTAGTTGCGACCGGATTCTGTTTGCCGTCGCGTTCATTTCAATGAGCTCATCTCGAAATTCCAGCGTAGGGCCGCGCCAAAGTGGTGCTGGTACTTCTTGAGAGGAATGCAGACTTTGGACGACTCACTCGATGAATGTCTAGAGCAGTCAATAACCCTAGCCGCCGACAGCTGTGGCCAACTCGACACATACGTCTAGGGAAAGTTCACAGAGAATGACGGTGTTTCCAACCACAGTGAATGCTTTGAACTTGGTAACCGCTCTCGAGCCCGCACCACGGTTGCTTGCACCAACCTGCCCACCTTCTCGGAAACTCTGGTCGATGTCTGCGGCGGCATCGGTACTACCGGCCGTGGCTGCAGAATCGTGCGATGCGTAAACCCGTACTTCAATGTCTCTGGCGTTGTAGAAGCCGAAGTAGACCTCCGTGGCCTCGGGAACCGTGCTGATGTCGTCATACTGCTTGTTCTGCTTCCAACCTGCAGCTGAGTAGTCGTCGGCCGTGAAGATTTTGTCGACGAACATCACTCGGGAAACCTCGTTGAGCGCTTCATCGACTTCTGCTGCCGGTTCCGCAGCGTCTGAGCCACCTGAGTCTGAGTCAGATGCTCCGCACGCTATCGCTAACGAGAGCCCGGCGATCATCAATACGATCATCAGCGATCGGGCGTGCTTCAAATAAGCGTGATTGCTTAGGACGTGCATAATGGTGGAGACCTCGTTGAGCGGATTATTGCTGATAGTTGAGTGATTCGGCTCCGAGGTTACCAAGTAGGCCAATCTCCCACAATGGGAACGAACGGTTGCCAGTGGTTCAGATTGATGGGTTGCTCTCGGGCGATCTCGTGAGAGAATCTATATCGTTCCAATGCGCCTTCCCCGTCTTTGACTGGCGATGCGCATCACCCGTGGGCCTGTAGCTCAGCTGGTTAGAGCAGTTGACTCATAATCAATTGGTCGGGGGTTCAAGTCCCTCCAGGCCCACCACCTACTCGTTTTTCACGCACCCACCTATTGATTTCTCTTAGTACGGTGGCTCGCTCGGCGACCCTTTACATGCGACCTCAAATAGGGCATTTATTTGGTGCTATTGGGCAGCGCTACCTGGGTCACTTCCGCACTTCACATATGCGAATATCGTCAAAAAGCACCTCACTGTCAG
>JAPYUK010000009.1:0-22893 GCA_029936155.1 Dehalococcoidia bacterium
CACTCGCAGCCAAAGAGGAAGACGCACCAACAGTCGCACTGTTACAGGTTCGACCGGTGAAGAAGACCCTCATGCTTTTGGTCACCCCGGATCGTGGACTTGCTGGCGCACTCGTTGGAAACCTCCAGCGTGAAGCGGGACGGTTCATTCAGAGGACAGAGGGCGATGTTTCCATCGTCACGGTTGGTCGCAAGGGTGAGCGATTTGTTGCTCGAACCGGGCAGGACCTGCTCGCAGGATTCTCTGTACCGGATCGCCCAACACTGGACGACACAGTCGCCGTAGGCAGGATGCTCGTTGACGAGTATGCCTCAGAACGGGTTGATCGAGTCGTTCTTATCTATGCAAAGTTCATCAACACTGCCGTGCAGCAAGTAACTACACGACAGCTTCTACCAGTCGAGCCACCCGAGCGTGGTGACGACGACGTAGCGAAGTTGCAGCAACTTGATTACATCTACGAGCCAAGCATTTCTGAAGTGCTTGAGGCGCTCGTACCGCGATACATCGAAACGCAGGTGTACCACGGAATTCTCGAAGCGTTTGCTAGTGAGCACTCTGCCCGCATGATTGCGATGCAGAACGCCACCGACAACGCGAACGAGATTGTCGAGGGTTTGACTCTCGATTTGAACAAAGCACGGCAGGAATCTATTACTGCCGAACTTCTTGACATCGTAGGTGGCGTGGCCGCCTTGGAAGGCTAATAGAAATAACGGCCGTCCATTGGGCGGGAATCGCAAGACCAGGAGAGCCTCAGTAATGGCTAAGGGTAGTAAGGGCAAAGTAGTTCAGGTAATTGGAACCGTCGTTGACGTTGAGTTCCAGGCTGACGAGCTTCCCGTAATTTATTCAGCTGTCGAACTCGAAAACGAGGGCGAACGGCTTGTGCTCGAAGTTGAGCAGCACGTTGGAAACAGCTGGGCACGATGTCTGGCACTCGGTGCAACCGAGGGTCTGGCTCGAGGCACGGAGGTAACCGACACCGGTTCACCAGTGATGGTTCCGGTTGGACCGACTTCACTCGGACGACTGATGAACGTACTTGGTGACCCGATCGACGGTGGTGAACCGATTGCGGCCGACGCCGAACGATGGCCCATTCACCGCAAGGCACCTTCTTTCGACGAGCAGTCTGGAACCACAGATGTTCTCGAAAGCGGCATCAAAGTCATTGACCTGATGACTCCTTTCGCAAAGGGCGGAAAGATTGGCCTGTACGGCGGTGCTGGTGTTGGTAAAACCGTTGTCATCACTGAGCTCATTCGAAACATCGCACAGGAGCACTCCGGTGTATCCGTGTTCGCAGGTGTGGGTGAGCGATCACGTGAAGGTAACGACCTCTGGCACGAGATGATCGACTACGGTGTTATGCAGTCGACCGCCCTTGTGTTCGGTCAGATGAATGAGCCCCCCGGGACTCGAGCGCGGATCGCCCTCACGGGTCTGACGATGGCCGAGTACTTCCGTGACGAAGAGAAGCGAGATGTGCTTCTATTCGTCGATAACATTTACCGTTACATTCTCGCCGGAATGGAAGTGTCGGCACTTTTGGGTCGAATGCCTTCCGCTGTGGGTTATCAGCCAACTCTGGCGACTGAGATCGGTGACCTTCAGGAAAGAATTACAACGACTAAAGACGGTTCGATTACATCCTTCCAGGCTGTATACGTACCGGCCGACGACTACACCGACCCCGGAATTGTCACGACGTTCGGTCACCTCGACGCTAACGTGTCGCTCGACCGTGCGCTTGCTGCACAGTTCCTCTTCCCGGCTGTTGACCCGCTTGCATCTAACTCTCGAATTCTTGAACCTGCATTGGTTGGTGAGGAACACTACGAGGTTGCTCAGGGTGTTAAGCGTGTGTTGCAGCGTTACAAGGACCTTCAAGACGTTATCGCCATTCTCGGTATCGAAGAGCTTTCTGAAGAAGACCAGGTCACCGTTGGCCGCGCACACCGCATCCAGCGCTACCTGACTCAGCCGTTCTTCGTTGGTGAAGTGTTCACTGGTATTCCGGGACAGTACGTTCCGGTTGCAGAGACTGTTCGAGGATTCAAAGAAATTCTCGAAGGCAAGTACGACGAACTTCCGGTTCAAGCGTTCTACATGGTCGGCACGATTGACCAGGCTGTTGAGAAGGGTAAAGCGATGCTGGAGGAATCCTCGGCTGCAAGCTAACCGCTTGCCGTTAGGTTCCTAAAGGACATCAATTAGTTATGGCCAAACTTCAGTTAGCAGTTGTGACCGCCGAGGGCGAAAGCTTTTCGGGCGAAGTCGACATGGTTGTTGCGCCGGGTGGAGCAGGTGAGTTCACCGTTCTGCCGACGCACGCACGCATGATCTCGACTTTGTTGCCTGGCGTTCTTCGCTTCCAGCAGGGCGGTGAATCTGTTTCACTGGCACTGACTGGTGGGTTTTTGGAAGTTTCTGGAAACCGGGTTATCGTGCTGGCTGATGCCGCTGAACGAGATGATGCGATCGATCTCGAGCGTGCTGAGGCAGCACTGAATCGGGCAGAGGAAATGATCGCGTCGAACCCGGCTGACATGGATCTCGAGAAAGCGATGGCTTCGGTGAGACGTGCACGGGTCCGAGTAAACCTCGGTCGCCGACGTCGAGATCGTGGTCTGAGCTAAGTTCAGTTACGCAAATAGTTATGAACAAAGAAAGCCCCGGCGATTACGCCGGGGCTTTCTTTGTTCCGGGTGCCGTCGTTCGAGTATTGTCATCCTGAACTTGATTCAGGATATCTGGTGTGGGGCCGCTCTGTCTGGGTGCGGTGCGGCAGGCGTTACAAAGGGGGAGAAACATACTGAAATAAATTCAGCATGACAGTACTTGACCCAAAGAGATTTCTTGAACAAGCGATTTCCCTACATGACTCAGATTCGTCTCTTTTGTCCCAAACGCGAAAGTCCCCTCTCCTTTGAAAAGAAGAGGGGACTTTCTTGCGAGTGCGTCTTAGCCGAACGGGATCAGCTGCTGTCGGATCGCATTGAGAACTGCCTCGGTGCGGTTCCCAGCCCCCATCTTTCGCATGATGTTGGCTACGTGACGTGCGACAGTGTTGTGACTAATGCCAAGCTCGCTCGCCATTTGCTTGTTGCTGTATCCGGCTGCGATTAGCCAGGCCACCTCAAGCTCACGCTCGCTTAGCGGGGCGTTTCGCACGGGTGGTGCAGCATGACGAAAGACGATAGTCGGGCGGTACGCAGCGCCGGCTGTTGGATATGTGTATGTGGCTTTCAATTCGAACCTCGTGAGCGTGGCTTGTTCTTTTGTTGAGCCGTAGAGCACACCCTGTGAGGGTGGCATATTCGAGAGGATTTACGAATTGATTCGTAGAGCGCGCTGCTACAGCTGGATGTGGTGCACCGATTCGGTGACTCGTCCTGCCGGAGATTGGAATCTCTTGACGCGCTTCTTGCCGTTGCTAATGGCGTGCCCGGTTAGGAGTTCTTGTTGGGCAGAAGGTGCGCTCGCTCAAAATTGATCAGCGAGCAGATATTTATGTATCCGGTAGGACGGTTACGTGGTCGGTACGACACTAATTTTCAGTACTGGCATGAGTACGGATTGTAGGAATGTCTGATTTATTCTCATCTTGTCGATATTTCCTTTCTGAGCCTCAGGGTGGGAAAAGCACCGGATTCGTCAGTCTTCCGAGCACAGCAACCTAACCTAGCATAACCCCTTCGAAGGCCGGCTAACAAATAATGGTTAGCGGCATAGGGGTTGTTACGCGGGTTTAAGGGGGCGTTGTTTAGGAAGAGATCAGACATTGTCACTGCGAGGAGTTCGACGACGTGGCAATCAGCGCACGACACGGATTCGACTGGTGATATTGCCGACCTTACTGAAGGGGGTGTACGACATTCCACTCGATGATTCCGTTGTCCGCTCGGAGCAAACACTTGGCTGGATTGACGGGAGTCGCTTTGCGGACATTATTGTCACGTCGTCGGACTCCTCGCAATGACATCATCGACGCCCGGAACTTCAGACTTAGCGCCAGCTAACGTATGTAATATGTCATCGACTGGAGCGACAAAACTGGGTCGATACCTCGTACCGTTACGCCTTCCGGCACCTGCGGCGACAGCGGGGCGTAGTTTAGGATCGACTTGATTCCGGCATTCACCAGCGCGTCGATAACTTCCTGTGCGTGATCGATCGGTACGGTCACGATTCCGATTTTGATATCGAGCGATTTCACTGTTTCAGTGAGTCGAGAAATCGACCGCACAGTGAGTTTAGAGATTGTCTGATCAACAATCGCCGCACTTGTGTCGAATGCAGCAACAATCTTGAAACCTTCCGGCGCAAAACCGGGATACGAAACCACCGCTCGACCAAGCCGTCCCATACCCACCACCGCCGCGTTCCAAGTGCGATCCAGCCCAAGAATCGAGCGCAGCTGGCCTTCCAACATGGCAACGTCATATCCGCGGCCCTGTTTTCCGAAACGACCAAAATACGAGAGATCTTTACGGATCTGCGCCGGAGTCACCTGCAAACGATTTCCAAGCTGCTCCGAGGAGATGACATCGTTTCCCGCGCTAGAGAAATGGCTCAGCACTCTCACATAGAGGGGCAGTCGCTGAATAACGACCTCTGGGACGTCAGATTCGGAGCTTGAATTGTCGCTTATATTGGATGTTGCCATCGGGCGCGCTGTGTGAGAACTGAGAATGTGAAGAACCGTGCGTGCTTTGTATCACAAACTATAGAAATTGGCACGCTCTCCTGAGTTCGAGGTATGTATGCTGTTGGTGAAAAAAACGCGTACAAAAAGGACGTTTCGATGCCCGCTCGAGAATTTGGTCGCATTGCCGCAATACTTGGGGCAACTTTGACGTTTTTCGTCGGAATAATCAGCGTCGTGTTGGGTCTTGTTAGTACCACTGATGAGCAAAGTGGAAATACTCTGATCGTCAGAGGGCTAATCGTAGTAGGCCTATCTGTCGTCGCCGGTTATGGAGCGTATTTAACTACACGCCGGTCTGGACGTGCCGTACTGGTGCTGCTTGCCGTAGCTGGGCTGGGCAGCGCAGTTGTATTCCGTAGTTTCTTGCCAGCCGCAGTCGTTCTGATATTTGCCGCGGTCGTGATTCTTGGGAGCCAGAAAGAGTAAGTTGCTTTTTGGGATGCCCGGAGCTGAACACCACGCCCGGAGCCAGTAACGCTTAAAAGAAAAAGGCTCCAGTGGTGGGGACTGGAGCCTTTAAGAGTACGTTCGGCTGTATTTATGCAGCTTCGATCGTTACCGGGGTCTTATCGCCCATGGCGCGACGTGCAGACTCCTGAGAGTCGACAGTGAACGAGCACTGCAGGCACGATAGGGTCTTGCTGTCTGGGAACACCACCAGCTCAATATCGCCGTGGCACTTGGGGCAAGCCTTCAAGTAAAGCACTTTAGTTTCCTTCTTTTTCTATGACGTCCCCGCCGAAATTGGTCGGAGCGTTCTAATAAATATGGTCCCGATTGCAGTCGTGGAGCCTGTGAAAGGTTTCACTATGCTAAAACGAGCCGGCGCAGATACTACTACGAAAAATCACTCTATTCAAGACATTCAGTTAACAATTCGTAACAAATGTGTAAAGACACAGTGAAGTGTTCGTTGGATTTCTACGAATTCACCGCATGAAGTTTACATGAGTCGTATCAACTATTACAATACATATCGTGTTATTTAGATTGACTCGATCTGCACTTTCAATCGTAAATCCCGTTCCCTAACTCCCTATTAGTGACCTTAACCGTTTTCGTAAGGATTCGTATTGACGCAGAAATTCGAAAAATCATCACGTAAAACAAAAGATTCGATTTTTAACGATTTAGCGTGGTCGCGGTCGGATGCATTGAACCGGATGCTGGCCGAGCTGTTCGAAATCGCTTCACACGGCGACGAAAATCGGCGTGCGCAAGTTGCCCGACCTGAGGCAGAACCTCGAACCAGTTTTGGGGAAGATGCTCGACAGGCTTCTCAGCGCAGTCGAATTTCCGGCGTTTACGTGATTAGCGTTGCCGCTCGACTGGCAGAAATGCATCCACAGACGTTGCGTAAATACGACAAAGAGGGTCTGGTTCGACCTCAACGTTCCGAGGGCAGCAGGCGTCTTTATTCCGACTCAGATGTTGAGAGGCTGCGTGTAATTCGTCGCCTGGCCGACGACCTGGGCCTGAACTTGAACGGTGTCAGTCTCGTGCTCGATCTCGTCAGATCTTTAACGGATATCGTTTCATTACTTGAGAGCAGTCCCGAAGTATCAGATACACGGGCTGCGAGGGTAGCGGCAGACGAACTTCGACAGATACTCTCTTATGTTGGCGCCGATTAACTGAAACCGTAGCGCCTGAGAGTATTTTCAAGTTTCGATAGGTCACCAGAAGAAATTGCCCGATTCAGACACAGAAGACAAACAGCCGAAAGACGACTCTACTGAAGAGCAGGTTGCAGATTCTGACGCCCCAAAAGAGCCGCCAGAAGCCAACGACGAAATGGCTGAGGCGCTGCGCGAAAAAGATCAGTTCAAACGCCTGGCGCAACGTGCACAGGCCGATCTGGTCAACTACCGACGGAGAATCGAAGGCGAACAGGAATCGTCACGATTGCGAAATCAACGGCGGATTGTGTTGCGATTTGCTGATGTGATCGACCAACTCGATGTTGCGATGAAGGCCGAAGGTGCTGTTGACAATAACCTAGGTTGGCTCGAAGGCGTTGCTGTGATCCAAAAGAATTTCGCGAACGCTCTCGCGGCAGAAGGTTTTGAACAATTCGAATGTGTTGGCGAAATGTTCGATCCGCGCAAGCACGAAGCGCTGCTGTCGATCCCAACCGTCGATTACGAACCGAACACAATCGTCACCGAGCTAAGGTCCGGGTATATGCATAACGGTGAGGTCGTTCGACCCGCACAAGTGCAGATAGCGGTTGAGCTTCCGAGCGATGATGAGGATTAGAACGACGAAAACGACCAGATGATTACAAAATTGGCAATGGGCGATTGGCTCTGAGCGTCACTAGCGTGACTTGGTCGCTAAGGGCAATCTACCCAACCCCTTCCGGGAGGAAGGGGAGTAAAAAAAACTAACGATTTATCAAGAACGTGAATAACCCGGGCTGAATAACCCGGAAATCTAGAAGGAAACCTAATAGAGCAATGGCAAAGGTTATTGGAATCGATCTCGGCACAACCAACTCCGCAATGGCGGTGATGGAAGCAGGCGAGCCACAGATCATCGAAAACGCAGAAGGGCGTCGTACCACCCCTTCGGTAGTCGCATTCAACACAAAAACCGACGAGCGATTTGTCGGTGAACTGGCACGTCGTCAGGCGATTACGAATCCGGAGAACACGGTCTATTCGGCAAAGCGATTCATCGGTCGACGCTTCGACGATGCGTCGGTTAAAGCCGACATTAAAAACGTTTCGTTCAAACTCGGCGAACTCGACGGCGGAGACGCAGGGATCGTACTCAATGGCAAGACGAGTGCACCTGCTGAAGTTTCAGCGATGGTCCTGCGAAAGCTAAAAGAAGACGCAGAAGCCAAGCTGGGCGAAACTGTCGATCAGGCCGTAATCACCGTTCCTGCCTACTTCAACGACAGCCAGCGCGAAGCGACGAAAATCGCCGGGCAAGTGGCTGGACTCGAAGTTCTTCGCATCATCAACGAGCCTACAGCTGCATCGCTGGCCTACGGTCTCGACAAAGAGGGCGAGAGGACGATCGCTGTTTATGACCTCGGTGGCGGAACGTTCGACGTAACGATTCTTGCACTTGGCGAAGGAGTGTTCGAAGTCAAGAGCACCAATGGTGACACACACCTCGGTGGTGATGACTTCGACCTGAATCTGGTCGACTATCTCGCTGACGAGTTCAAGAAAGAGAACTTACTGGATCTTCGAGAAGATGTATCTGCACACCAGCGACTGCGGGTCGAATCGGAACGCGCCAAGATCGAACTTTCGAGCGTTGCATCGACCGAGATCAACTTGCCATTCATTTCGGCAGACTCGTCGGGACCCAAGCATCTGCAAACAACCCTGACTCGGGCCAAGCTTGAAGAGTTGACCAGTGCTCTTATCGAGCGGACATCAGCTCCCACCAAGGCTGCCCTTAAGGACGCCGGCGTGGCACCGGGCGAAATCGACGAAGTAATTCTCGTCGGTGGAATGACACGCATGCCAGCTGTTATCGAAATGGTCACCAAGCTGTTCGGCAAAGAGCCGAACCGGACCATCAACCCCGACGAAGTTGTAGCGGTGGGTGCAGCGATTCAGGCCGGTGTGCTTCAAGGCGACGTGAAAGACGTTTTGCTTCTTGACGTAACCCCGCTGTCTGTCGGTATCGAGACTCTGGGTGGTGTTCGCACGACACTGATCGAACGCAATACGACCATTCCGACGTCGAAGACCGAGACGTTTACGACGGCAGCCGATAGTCAGTCGAGCGTTGAAATTCACATTGTCCAGGGTGAGCGCGACATGGCCGGCGACAACACGTCGATCGGTCGGTTCACGCTCGATGGCATTCTGCCTGCACCACGTGGCGTGCCTCAAATCGCTGTCACGTTTGACATCGATGCTGATGGCATCCTGAAAGTTTCGGCGAAAGACAACGGAACCGGCAAAGAGCAGCACATCACGATCACCGGTCGTTCAGGAATGGACGATGCGGAAGTGGAACGGCTGATCAAGGAAGCCGAAGAGAACTCAGAGGCTGATCAGGCGAAGCGGGCAGCCGTTGAGACTCGTAACGCAGGAGAGAGCACTGTGTTCCAGGCCGAGAAGATCATCAAGGATGATGGAGACAAGATTCCCGACGACATTCGGAGTGATGTCGAGGCGAAGATTGAGACGGTAAAGTCGGCACTATCTGACGAAGCGGCCGAGACGACGGTAATAGCTTCAGCGACTGAGGAACTTCAGACTGCTCTGCAGGCTGTCGGTCAGGCCGTGTACGAGGCAACTCAGGCGGCTGGTGGCGAGGAAGCCACCGTTGAAGGCGGCGATCAGGCACCAGATAACGAGGACGACCCGGATAGCGACGACGACGATGACACAGTCGAAGGCGAGTTCCGTGAGGTTTAGTCCAACCGGTTCGTAATCATGAGAAGACCCATCGTACGGATGGGTCTTCTCATTTAAGCGGAGATGAGTACGGATTTGAGAAACTGAGCGCCGTGTCCCGAACGGAGTGCATCCATGGCCGAGGGATTTTGAGGCGGGGTAGCGAGCTTAAGTATCGGCTGGTCTGTAAGGTGAATCCACCGAGATCCCTCTACTTCACTACGCTCCGATCGGGAAATTGCAGTTCGCCATTGGTAGCAACACTCCCGAACCTGAACTTGATAGAGTCCGGCGATCATGACTCAACCTGCCTTTCTTGGAATCGATGTCGGCACCTCGTCAATCAAAGTCGTTGCGGTCGCAGCGTCCGGTGAACCGCTTGCCATTTCAAGTAGTCCGATGGCCGTCAGCGTCGCGCAACCCGGCTGGAGTGAACAACGTCCCGAGGAATGGTGGGTGGGAACTTGCTCGGCCATAAAGGAAGTCCTGACTGCTATAGAGAATACCGAAATTCTTGGTATCGGCCTATCTGGTCAAATGCACTCGCTTGTAGCACTTGATCACGCACAAAGTGTGATTCGCCCCGCAATCTTGTGGAACGACGTTCGATCGAGCACTGAGGCAGCATATGTTCGAGACAAAGTAGGAAACGAATCACTTCGCCAACTGACTGGAAATCCGTCTCTTGAAGGCTTCACAGTTACCAAACTGCTGTGGATACGTTCGCATGAGCCGGAGCTATATGAACGGATATCGCACGTACTTTTGGCCAAGGATTACATCAGATTCCGGCTTACCGGAGAGCTGGCAACAGAGCCATCCGATGCCTCCGGAACTCTGTTGTTCGACATAGTGAAATCTCGGTGGTCCGAAGAGATGTGCCAGATCCTGGACGTGGATGTTGATCTACTTCCACTGATAATCGATTCGGCTAGTATTGCCGGTCATATCACCAATGACGCTTCACGACAGACAGGTCTCGCCGAAGGCGTAGCGGTGGTTGGTGGCGGTGCCGATAACGCCTGTGCTGCTGTCGGTGCCGGTGTAGTGACGCCTGGTGATGTTCTATTCACGGTTGGCACTTCTGGTGCTGTCGTTTCGCCAGTTGATTTGCCTCTTACCGATCCCGGTATGCGGATTCACTCGATGCGGCATGCCGTTGCTGATACCTGGTATTTGATGGGTGTAGTTCTTTCTGCTGGGGCCGCGCTCGACTGGTGGCGGCGCAGCTCAGGTGGTACAACGTTCGACGAACTGGTTGCTGAAGCATCGACCGTTAGCACTGGGTCTAACGGTGTTACGTTTCTGCCATATCTGACAGGAGAACGAACACCGCACGCTGATGCGAATGCCCGCGGTGTATTTTTCGGGATGCATGGTAGAACCGAGCGCGCTCATATGACCCGTGCCGTTATGGAGGGCGTTTCTTTCGCGTTGAGAGATTCGTTGGAGCTGATGACCGATCACGGGGTGAGCCCTTCAGAAGCCACAGCTGTCGGTGGTGGTGCACGAAGCAACGTATGGCTGCAGATGATCAGCGACGTGATGAGCCTCCGAATACGTACGGTCGGTCCTTCAGAGGGTGCGCCGCTGGGCGCGGCAATGCTAGCTGCGGTTGGCGTGGGTGCGTTTTCGAATGTCGTCGACGCGGGTAAGGCGTGGTTGACTGATCTGGAGATGGTGGAGCCGGATCGATCGCAACGGGTGGCTTACGACGATGCCTACGGTCGGTACCGATCGCTCTATCCAACGCTGAAGAGTTCGTTTGCCGAACATGGGCGAGCAACAGAACCAGAGGTTGATTGATACCGCGCCCGCTCGCGCTATATGCCGAACTTTGGGAATATCAGTTTGCGTACTTCATCGAAGCTGCTTTTGTTGTGCTGTTGAATTTCACTCAGGTATTGAGCTTCGGTCGGGGCAGGCGGCTGATCGTCGAAAGTGGTCAGGCCTTCGAGCGACGTAAAGCTCAATGGCACTTGATCGTCCAGTTCGAATTTAGCCATTGTGGCAAGTGCCATGGTCCATGAACGAGCTACAGCAGAAAGATCATATCCGCCACCTCCAACAGCAACCCATTTGCCGATCTCCGCACCAAGCGCACCAAGCTTTTGAACTACCAGATTGAAACCTTGAGTGGTCAACGACAGGTGCGTGAGCGGATCCTGAAAGTGGGTATCGATGCCAAGCTGGGTGAACAGCACGTCGGGCTTGAAAGCGCGTACTAGCGGTGGAATGACCTCGTCGAACAACGCATGCCAATCGTCATCCTGCGTGTACGGCGCCAGAGGAACGTTGACCGAATATCCCGTGCCATCTCCGGTGCCAATTTCTTGTACAAACCCGGTTCCCGGAAACAGCCATTGCCCCGACTCATGAATGGAAATAGTCAGTACCTGATCAGAATCGTAATGTCCCAATTGCACCCCGTCTCCATGGTGGCAATCGATGTCGATGTAGGCGACTCGCAACCCGGCATCGACCATGGCATTCATGGCAATCACGGCGTCATTGAAGATTCCGAATCCTGAGGCGTGAGCGGGCATTGCATGGTGGTGAACGCCTCCAGTCGGAGCGAATGCAACATCGGCCTTCCCTGAAGTCACCAATTCACTGGCGATTAGTGTGGCTCCAACGCACAGAGCTGTTTGCTCGTACATGCCGGGTCGAACCGGATTGTCGGGTGTACCGAGCCCGAACTCTCCCATCCCGGGGGCGATCGCACCTTTTGATATTGCCTCTACTATCGAAACATAGCCGGGATCGTGGCTGGATTCGATTTCGGTACGAGTTGCGGTTCGAGGAACAAGAGTGTCTACGTTAGCGGCATCGAGTATTCCTGCCGCCTTCATCAGCTCGTGCATGTGGTGCAGGCGAATCGGCCGAAGCGGGTGTTCGGCTGATAGTTGATACTGCGAAAGCTCGTCGGCGTATACGAACGCGGTTCTGGGTTTTTGCCGGGGATTGGTCACGCTGATGATTTTAGCCTGCACGTAGGCGAAATAATTGCCAGATCAACTGGTGCGTTTTGGTGACTTGCGGCGAAATGTGAACAACCACACGCCGACGACTATCGAGAGTCCTATTACGATCGTGGCGACCAGATAGTCCGGATCGTCGTCAGCAGGGACAGCAATGTCGCTCTGAACCGGCGGTATTTGGGGAGTGACTGTTGGCAGAGAGGCGGGCGAAACGGCCGAAGACGGCGCGAATACCTCATCCAGCAGTGGCTCGAAATCGACCAGCGGGACCGGGGTGCCCACCGCAGAATCAGCCGTCGATTCACTTGACTGAACCGTGGCTGTAGACACGACCAACGGTGCTGCATTGAAGGTCGAGCGCCAGTCGTTTTCCACTTCGTAAAGAGACTTCCCGAACGTAAGCTCGAAGCCGGATTGCAGCGATTCTCCGTCATTTATTACAGCGAGTAGCTCAGCCATGCTGTCGTGCCCCAACTCTTCAATCAAATAGCCAACGAAAGCACCGGCCTGCGGGTAGAAGATGAAGACATCACTGCGTTGTCCGGGGATCGAGATCATGTTTCGTAGCGGCAGCAGTTCGTCCGGGCGAACACTGGATCGTAACCGGGCATTCGAACTCTCACTCGATCCGGTTTCGAGGAATCGCGCAAGGCCTTCACTGAGCCACGATGGAATGCCGCCCTGGAATGCCGACGCCACGGCTTCGTGGGTATAAAGATGTACCAGTTCGTGTGTGAAGGTGGTCGAGTTCAACTGACCTTGTACGAATAGCCTGTACTGGGGTTGTGCAAAGCCTGCGAACAGGAATGAGTCGGTTGCGGTCTGGCTGACTGGTGGAAACGATGGGGTGGCAGCCTTTATCGACGGAAAAACTACCGCCTTGAAGTCGGGAGTTTCCGTGATGCCAAGCGTTGCCTGCAGCGTCGGAATTCGGAAATCGATCGCCTCTGTCAGCTTTTCAACTTCTGATCTCGACACCCCGTAATAGATGACTGTGTAGCCATCGCCTTCGACCCGATCCCAGTCGATATCAGGATCGAGATATTCGATCGACTCAGGGGATATCACCGACGATATTTCGCCGGTCTTGCTGGTTACCTCGACTTCGATATCGAATTCAGCCCCGGGAGGGTAGTAGGAGCCGGGACCTGTTGAAATTTCGAAATCAAGTGAAACGCTGCCGGATTCTATCGAAAAATTTGGGTATGTGTAGATCCAAACGGTCTCTCCTCCGCGGGGACGAAACAGAGCACGAACGGTGGCAATTTCGAGGGTTCCAGTATCGACTCTGGTCGATATCTTGATCTTTTTGCCATAGTCGATTTCGACCGTCTGTTGCATGACAGTGAGCGCTGTCGGCCCGCTGGCTGCGGTCATCTCTACTGAAAACAAGGCAGCCGAAACCAGAACCGCAATGACTGCGAAAGTGAGATATCGAATGGATTTCACAACTTGAGGGGACAAAAAGATGAAAGTTCCTTGCTTACAAAGATATACGTCACGTTAATGGTAAGTGGTCTTCGGAGGAGCAGCTAATCTGAGCCGCAAGGGTAGATTTTTTTCTGAATCACCCAAACTCCGCTCTCTCAGTTAACCTTGTGATCGATATTTTTAGTTTGGTAATTCAGAGTGGGACGTCGGAGCCACATCGGCCAACGAACAACTTTTCGTGACGGTCACTCATAAGTTCAGCGAAAGCAGCACATGCGTTACTACCAGTACATCCAGAACGGAACGAAACACGTCGGCGTTGAAGACGCATCGGGGCAGGTGACAGACCTCACAACCCTCAACTCGCAGATTGGGTCGACTCTAGATATTCTAAGAGCAGCATCTATCACCGGCTCCGATATCGACTCTGTGGCGCGAGGCGTTCTAGCTGCCAACAAGGGTGCGGCTACCATCTCGGCAACCGAACTCCTGGAAGGCGCTGAATCCGGCAAGCATGGTGTGACCCTGCTGCCACCAATCGACGCACCGGAAATCTGGGCATTTGGCGTGACGTATGTGGACTCTATGCGAGAGCGTCAAGCCGAGAGTGGTTCGCCCGACGTATACGCAAAGGTGTACGACGCTGATCGACCGGAAGCATTCTTTAAAGCGACTCTCGAACGGACGCAATCACCATTCGACGATGTGGGCATCCGAGCCGACTCCGACTGGAACGTCCCCGAGCCAGAGCTGACGTTCGTGACGTTTGAAGAAAAGATCATTGGTTATACGTGCGGTAACGACATGAGCAGCCGCACAATCGAGGGCGAAAACCCACTCTACCTTCCACAGGCGAAGGTCTACGACAAGTCAGCGTCGCTCGGCCCGGCACTTGTCACGCCCGAAACGGTTGGCGATCCGCAAAAGCTCGGCGTGACGCTCGTCATCGAACGAGACGGCGAAGAAGTGTTCAAGGGCGAGGCGAACACCAGCGCGATGAAGCGCGACTGCGCGTATCTCGTTGATTGGCTCGTTCGACACAACTCGATTCCAGACGGAACATCGGTGATGACCGGCACTGGAACGATTCCACCGCCTGAGTTCACACTTGCGGCTGATGATGTGATTCACGTGATGATTGAAAAGATCGGAACGCTTACGAATACCGTGGTGGTGGTCTAAGGACTCGTTGAAGAAACGATTCTGGTTGCTGGCTGCTCTATTTACGGGTGCAAGTTTGTTCGTCGCGTGCAGCTGATGAGGGTGGGAGCGGCGCTTCTCCAGATACGGCGGCGAACCAGCTGAACTCGAGGTCGTACCCAACCAAAACTGCCTCGAGTTGCGTTTCTGCGTTCTTCGAAAATTAGCGGCCGCTCAGCTGTCCAGACCTAAAACGGAACTGGCTTTCACGGCGTAACATACGTCACCGTTATATTTAGCTTGATTCGTAGCGAATTTAGATTCGGAGAACTATTTGGCGATTGAAAGTCAGCCTGTGGCGTCGAGTGCGGACGTTTCGTCAGTACAGCAACTTGCGACCGACATACGCGAATCGGTGCAGCGAGTAATCGTCGGCAAGTCCGAGACAATCGATATCGCCATTCTCGCGCTGTTGTGCCGCGGACACGTACTTCTCGAAGACGTTCCCGGCACCGGCAAAACCACTCTCGCCAAGGCCCTCGCAGGATCTCTCGATTGCCAGTTCGGTCGCATCCAGTTCACGCCAGATCTTGTTCCAGGTGATGTGCTTGGAGTGAACTTCTACAACGTCTCAAAGGGCGAATTTGAGTTTCGACCCGGTCCGGTCTTCTCGCAGATTCTTCTTGCCGATGAAATTAACCGCGCAACTCCCCGTACACAGTCAGCACTGCTCGAAGCCATGCAGGAACGTCAGGCATCAATTGACGGTGTGACGAGTCAACTCCCCGAGCCGTTCATGGTCATGGCAACGCTCAACCCGGTCGAAATGGAAGGTACGTTCCCGCTTCCCGAGGCACAGCTCGACCGGTTCATGGTCCGTGCGTCTCTCGGCTACCCCGATCGTGATGAAGAAACGTCAATGCTTGATCGTTTCCGTGCCGGTGAAACCCCCGATGCCATCACACCAACGGCAACTGCTGCCGAGGTGATTGCCGCTCGGAAGGCCATCGATGGTGTAACGGTGAACGACACGGTTCGCGATTATCTTTTGGACATCATCGAAGGCACTCGCAGCAGCGGCAACCTACGGCTAGGAGCCAGTCCACGTGCGTCGCTCGCTTTGCAGCATGCTGCGCAGGGCTGGGCAGCGATGAAGGGTCGAGCGTATGTTCTTCCCGACGATGTAAAGCAGCTGGCAATTCCAGTGCTGGCGCACCGTTTGCTGGCCGAAACGACTACACAGCTTCGCGGACAGGCGACCGACACGATTGTTGCCGAGATTGTCGAGTCGACCCCGGTTCCAATCGAGCGTGAATAGATGGGGATGTACGGCGTTGGGTCAGCCATTGGACTGGGTGCTCGCTTTCGGCGACCCGATCTAACAAGGTCGCGGGCGACATCGCTAAACCCGCTGGGTGAAGTATTTGTACTACTGCTCATAGTGGTTGTTATCGTCGGGGCATTGTCTCGTGAGCCGATTATTAGCGCTGTGGGAGCCCTGGCATTTGTTGTGGCGATCGCCTCGCGAATATGGGCCGCTCTTTCCCTAGAGGAGATTACAGTCGATAGATCGACATCGGTAGATCACGCATTCATCGGCGACGAAATCGAAATCACATTCACTGTCGAAAACAACAAGCCGCTGCCCGTGCCATGGTTGGAGATCAACGAGTACGTTCCACGTGGTTTATTGATCGAAGGGCATAAGGCCGTAGAGCAAGCCTATCTCGGTGGTGCTGAGATATCGGCATCGACATCGCTTGGGTCATATGAGCGAGTTAGGGTAACTCGCAAAGTAACGGCGCTCTCGCGCGGCATGTACAGGCTTGGCAAGACCCGACTTAGAAGTGGCGACCTATTTGGGCTCTACCCGGCAGACGCAACACTCGATCACACCCCATGGGCAATCTATGTCTACCCAACTATAAAGCCGCTGCCAGGATTCCAATTGACCGCTCAAAGGCCGATTGGTGATTCACTTTCGCGAGATCATCTCTGGAACGATCCTTCACGTCCAGCCGGAGTCCGAGAGTATCGCCCCGGCGATCCGATTAAGAGCATCGACTGGAAGACGACTGCTCGGCGGGGCGAAATGTTTGTGCGCCAATTCGACCCCAGCGTCTCCGAACATGCTGTGATTTTCGCTGAAGCAGTCACGACTGATGTGCCCTGGGAAGGGTATCGATCCGACGTACTTGAAGCGACGACGACTGCCGCAGCGTCTATTGCACGGCACGCGCTTGATCTCGGATACAAGGTAGGACTGGTGACGAACGGTATAAGTTCGAGCAGCGCATCGCACGCTGTAGTTCCGCCAAGCTCTGGACCGACTCAAATTACGACCTTGCTCGAAGCGTTGGCCATGGTGCATCCGATTGCTGTTCGCAGCCTTGATGAATTGGCACGCAGTCGCAGAGGCATAGTCCCACCCGGATCGACGCTGATCCATATTGGCGGTATTCACCATTCTAAAACGATGAGCTACCTACTCGGCCTGCAACGTACTGGTCATCATGTAGTTGTTCTTCACACCGGTCGTGGAGAGCCGCCTCAGTACCCTGAATTTGAAATACGCGACGGCCGCGGGCTATTTCTTGAGCCGAATCCCAGTTCAGGCGGCCCCGAAACTGAGTTCAAACGACCACCGAGCATGAGCGATAACTGGGACGACATTCCCGTTTCGGCCAGTGTGACGAAGGGCGGTCGTTAGTGCGTAACCCGCTGATATTTGCCTACGGAGCGTTGGTTGTCGTCGAGAGCGTGTGGTGGTTCACGACGCTCGCGATCCTAGGTTCGTTAATAGGCCTGGGTGGTTCACCGATCCCATGGATATCGCTTCTGATCCTGTTCGGCCTCGGGATGGGTTCAGCATGGGTGTTCGGAGTTTCTAAAGGCGATGCCACAATGAAGGCCATGTACCAGGCAACGCTGGCGTTGGTTGCCGTCTATTTGACGGTCGCTACCGGTACGGTCGGTGACTCATGGTCCTTTGAAATTGCCTGGCCGGTCAACATGTTCGGGGGTGCTTACGGCGGCGAGGGAGCTGCCGATCTGACTCTTGGCCTAATCGCCGCAGGAATGATCTGGTATCGATCGCAGAACCTGGTGGCCGGAGGGGGAGTCGCTGGTCGACTGAGACGTGCCTTCAAGTTAGGTACTGCTTTTATCGCCATAGGCTTGTTGGTAGAGATGGGCGTGGGGTTCGATATCGGTATCTCCCCACTACTGTTCCCGTTCTTTGGAGCATCACTAATCGGATTGGCTGCTTCGCGTCTACCCCAGTCCGACGATACCGGCGAAGCGCCGTGGCCGATGGTTATCGGAATTTCGGTGGCGTCGATCTTGGGTATGGGAATCGTCGGCGGGTTGCTGACGGGTCGCTACGGCAATATCGGCGTTCGGGGACTGGTTAACCTGTGGGGAGCCTTTGTCGACGCGATGCTGTGGGTGCTGCGCTATCCAATCGAAGCAGTAATGCGGGTAATGTGGGCAATCATCCTCTGGTTGAAGGGCCGATTCGCCTCCGAGAATGCTGAAGAAGAGGTTTCGCAAGGACCTCGACCAGTTTCTGAGGCGATGGAGGAAGTTGCAGATCGAGCCAATAGCGCTACGGACTTTGCAGTAGACGCCCTTCGCTGGCCGCTATCAATTCTGATGCTGGTGGTTCTGTTCTTCGTTCTGGTGTTCGCCTACCGTCGCATTACGGGTCGCAACAACGAATTGGACGATGCCAACCGTGAGTCTATTCGAGGTGACGCTGACGCCAAGGCCGACATGATGAAGCTGCTATCGAGCCTGATGCCTGACTGGATGAAGGGCGGGAAGAAACGGTCGTTGTGGAAGTGGCCCGAAGGAGAATCCGGAGTTGCAGAGGCGTTTCTGCTTTACTTCGACACGCTAGCTCATGCGATCAAGCGTGGAATGATATTCGATCCACACTCGACGCCAAACGAACGCATCCCCGCGCTTGCCGTGTTCTTACCCGGGGCTCCGGTTGGTGCAGTGACTACCCGATTCAACGCAGCATGTTACGGCGCTGTTCCAGCTGACATCGACGAGCTTGATCGCCTTCGTATTGAGATTGACGCTGCCGCCAAGCTTCCAAGGCCGGGCGGCGAGTCAGACGGTTAGTGTTAGCCGTTGTGGTGTACCGGCTCGGGGAGCGTGATCACCCGTAACAGGTTCGTCGTGCCCGGAACTCCAATTGGCAACCCGGCAACCGCAACGATCACATCGCCTTCCTTCGCGATCTTTGTTTCGATCACGAGTTCGGATGCAGCGGTGAACATGTCTTGAATCTCTCGATGATCTTCCACGACGACCGGGATGACTCCCCATCGCAATGCCAGCTTCGCCCCAGCGCCGAAATCGGTGATTAGAGCGAGTAACGGCTTCGAGGGTCGGTATGCCGCGACTCTCGCCGCGGTGCTACCAGACTTCGTGAACGCCAGAATTGCCTTGGCGTTCAGGTGGACTGCTGTGCTCACTGCGCCATCTGCAATGGCGTCGTCAACCGCCAGCCCGCCTTTTGCCGCAGCTTTCTGGCGTCGCTCGGCGAGCATTGGATGTTCAAGATATCTCTCGGCTCGCTTGGCTATCCGAGTCATAGCCTGCACGGCTTTGAATGGGTATTTACCGACCGACGTTTCAGCTGAAAGCATTATTGCGTCGGTGCCGTCCCGCACAGCGTTGTATACGTCCGTGGCTTCAGCACGTGTCGGAGTGGGAGAGACGATCATCGATTCCATCATCTGTGTTGCTGTGATGACCGGCTTACCGACCTCGTTTGCGATCCGAATAATTCGTTTCTGAACTGCTGGGACGCGCTCAAATGGCAGCTCAACACCAAGATCGCCTCGTGCAACCATCACGGCATCCGACTCAGCAAGTATTTCGACCAGATTATCGACAGCCTGCTGAATTTCGATTTTTGCGACTAGCTGGGGTGACTTGTCAGATCTTCTAAGATGGGCTCGAACCCGCTCGACGTCTTTGCCGTCGCGAACGTAGGAAAGACCGACGAAATCGATATCAGACGACTCGACGAATCCAAGTGCGTTGACAGTCTCGGGAGTGAAATAGTCGACAGTCGTCGTGTTGCCGGGAGCTGTGACCGCCTTGTTCGGCTTCATCACCCCACCAAGCGTTACCCGGCAGTGAATCTGTTCGCTTTTTATCTCCTCGACCTTTAGCTCTATTTCGCCCTCATCTATGAGAACCGAAGATCCATTTGTGATGTCTTTGTGGAGTCCGAGTGGCCAGACATTGGCACGTTCTGCGTTGCCTTCACATGGCTCGCGCTGAAGCACAAAATGCTGGCCGTTCACAAGCGTGATTTCAGGCTCTTCCATCTCACCAACGCGGTATTTCGGCCCCGGGAGGTCGGCGAGAATTCCAACAGCCACTCCCATTTCAGAGGCGACTTCGCGAAGGATTTTCACATAGGAGTGGTGTTCTTCAGAACTGCCGTGGCTGAGGTTAAGCCTGCCCACCGACATACCAGCCCGAATCAGTCGCTTGATGCCTGTGGGCGTTCCCGTGGCGGGGCCGATGGTGCAAACGATTCGTGTGCGCGCGCGGCTTTTCAAAAATGACGGGAGTAAATAATTAGAGTTGTCAGAATCGGTCAAGCAAATCTCCAAACAATGCCATTGGACACTATTTGATCACAAAATCAGGTAGTGAGGATACACACAACGGATGATAGGTTGGCGTAATTTGGTGGCGATGATCACCTATGTGTATTTGACACCGAAACTGACAGGTCTAGTATTCACATGAGACGCCCGGCACAATTCCGACACAGGTTTGATTTCAGGATCGCTACGTGACCATCGCAAAATCTCTTCTTTCTCTCCAAGACACGGACCAGGCACTAGCGCTGAGACGCCGTGAGTATCGGGAGGTTGAGGAAGAACTCAAATCCGAAGGCGGGCTGCCCGAGCTTAGAGATAGTTGCGAGAAAATCCGAGTTCGAGAACTGGAAGCCAAAGTCGAGACTGCGCGACTCGAATCTGATCTAGCGACACTGAAGACACAGGTGGGCGAACTCGAAACCCGACTCTACGGCGGTGCGATCACCAACGTAAGAGAGCTCACCGCAATTGAGACCGAACATTCTGCAGTCCGGCGAAATCTGGCTCAGATTGAAGAGTCGATTGCCCCGGCTGAAGTAGCCGCTGAACATGTTCACCAGCAGTTCGAAGATTTGACCAGCAAACTGGCCGACAAAGAGAAACTTTGGGAGAGCCGAAGGGTTGAACTTGGGCAGACAAAGACCAAGGTTGGCACCGAGTTCAACAGGATGCTAGAACTCCGCAATGCAGAGGCTTCACAGATTCCTGAAGAAGATCTGGCTCGTTACAACCGATTGTTCCGTTCTAACCGCGGAATTGCCGTCGTGCGAGTCGACCGTGGCGTATGTCAGGGTTGTGCAGTTCGATTGCCGGTCGGTGAACTGACTCGCTTGCGCAATTCCGATGGCCCAATTCCCTGCAGCTGTGGCAGGGCACTACTGACCGAATAATAATTGCGGGCAGTCGGATTTCATAACGAACCCTCCCAAAGTACCAACGCGTCCCTCATTTCTCAGGAAAACGGGGACGCTTTCGCGCCGGAAACAGGTCGTCTTCATCCCAGAGCAGAAATTGAACTTTACTGCCAGCGGAATGCTCACCAGTTAGACAATTGGTTTGAGCCAGAGGACGGCGAAGGGGCAAACGATTTCGATGCCCGCCACGATCGATTTCGAAGGATGATCGCATCGTTTACAGGCGTAAACGCTCGACTAGCGCTTGTGGTAATTCCTGACGCCTCGCACATAGCCGAAGACCTCGAAACGCTAGTGGAGCGACTGCTGAAGTTAGATCGGCTCGGTACAGAGGTTCGGTGTACAGATCCGAATCGACCCGACGCCCTACAAAGCGGAGAAGATCTGCTTGGGCTCAGCGGACGATCTCCACGGCGACAGGCCAGGATCCGGGACGCCATAGTTGCCAAGGCCTCACGGGGAGAAGTGCTGGGTCGTACGCCTTTTGGGTACGAAGTGGGGTCCGATGGCCTGCTGAAGCCGGTGATGGGCGAAGTGGAGGTAGTGAAAGAAATATTCGATACCTACGCCGGGCCGTGGCATGCCGAAGATTCAAAACCACTTGGTGGTCCAGGTTTCAGGGCCATTGCACGCTCGCTCAACGAGCGGGGATTGCTAACTCGCACCGGGCGTCCATGGTCGGCGCTGGCGATATCAGGAATTCTCAGAAATCGAACATACCTTGGTACATACACCCGCTACGGCGTCCGGATTGCGGGAAGTCACGAACCGATAGTCGATCGCGAGATCTTTAATCGAGCGGAAGCGGTGACTCGATCACGCAAGCCAGTTCGCAAGCGAGCATCCGAGCCGCCGTATCTTTTGGGCGGCGTCGCACGATGTGATCTGTGTGGTAGAGGATTGTTTGGGTTGACGCGTCGACGTTCATGGAATCGGGTCGACGGTACATCGACATCGAAGTCGTATCGGTACTACGAATGCCCTTCACGAAATGCTCGGCAAGAGCGCGTATCGGAAGACTCTGCTCGCCATTCATCCTGGCATGCAGATGAGCTTGAACAGGTCGTCCTAAAGAATATTCAAGGCTGGGGTGAGCGGATCAAGAAAAAGCTTCGACCGGTATTAGGCGAGACCGTCGCCGATGAGATCGCCGAGGCTGAGCGGAACTTCAACAGAGCGGTACGGAGCGTGGCTTCGGCATATGGAACATTGTACGATCTTGAGCCGCCTCTAAAGAGGCTCGAGGAAGCAAGGACTAGCGCCGGTTCAAGTGATGCGGAGCCCGTGGGTGTTGCGAAGTTGCTGGCTGAGGTTCAGGGCGATGACATTGTGGTGGCAAAAGCAGCTGTTGCGGCGGTTGTTGAACGGGTGATCGCCGGCGAAGAGTTGGTCGAAGTGCTGCCGAGGTTTTAACCTCACAGTGGTGATGTTGTGCATATGCATCGATCCGCTTGAGAGCGAATCTGACTTGCTGATAAATAGTTAGCAACATACTCTTAGTAAGTGGTAGTTTCAAGAAAGCCTGAAGAATCCAAATGCCCGCCGTAACGGTCGACAACATACTCGCTCTTGATCGCGTCTCACGCCCTGCTGCGGATGGCGTGGTACTGGCCGTTCGTCATGAATACTCAGGAAGGGCTTCAGGAAGCGTTCACCGATTATCACGCTGGTAAGTTGGGCGTGATTCCGGCAGACGTCATGCCACAC
>JAPYUK010000009.1:22993-54990 GCA_029936155.1 Dehalococcoidia bacterium
CACCGATTATCACGCTGGTAAGTTGGGCGTGATTCCGGCAGACGTCATGCCACACACCAGCGGCTTCGGCGATGACGCTACCCCAGGCGAGTAGCTGATCGCGCGTCGACGCCATTAGTACTCGGTCTCCCGCGATCTGTGACGGAGTAAGGTGTCCCTTGAAAGGCGAGCGACACCTGCACACTCCAAGAAAGAGCCCGATCCCCCATGCCTTTATTGCTGAATGGTTTCACCGATCACACCACCAACACTGGTGAAGTCGAAATCGCCTACTCGGTGGGTCCCGACAACGGCCCGACACTTTTGTTGCTGCACGGAGTGACGAGTCGCCGCGACGGCTTCACAATGCTCCTCGACGCTCTGATAGAAGACTATCGAGTGATCACGATGGATCAGCGTGGACACGGGTATTCGGGCCATACGCCGGACCACTATATGACACCCGACCACGGACGAGATATCCGATTCGTAATAGAGAATGTTTGTAAAGAATCGACATTCGTGTGGGGGCATTCGATGGGTGGTGCGAATGCCGTTGCGATGGCTGGCGATTCTCCAGAGCAGTTACGCGCTCTGGTGTTGGAGGATCCGGCGCTATTTGGTCGCACACGGCCTTCATCAAACAGTAAAACTCCAACGAAAAGCCAATTTCAGGTCAATCTCGAACTCGTCGAACAGAACCTCTCGACCGAAGAGATGATTTCGAGACAAATCGAAACGAATCTGGGCCAGCCAGAATGGGTCGCCCCTTGGAAAACGGAATGCCTGTCGCAGATGGACATCGAACTGCTACGGATGACGGCCGGTGGTGTTTACAAGGGTGGTGGAGAGCCTGCCGAAGCTCTGGCGATGATCAGCTGTCCCGTTTTACTGGTTCAGGCCGACCCGACCGTTGGCGGGATATTGCCGGACAATTATCTGGCAGCCATGATTCCGGATCGTGACGATTTCACGAGCACCAAGATCGAAGGCGCAGGCCACAACATCAATCGCGACAACCCCGCGGACATTCTTGCAGTAGTGATGCCTTGGCTCGCGGCGCGAGCGTAGAAATTCCTGAGTGCCTGTCATCCTGAACTCGGTTCAGAATCGCTGACAAAGTAGATCTACCAATCTCATCAGTCCTGTCCGACCTTGCCGAATTGGTCTGGGTCGGCGATTGCGCGGATACTGAATTAAGTTCAGCATGGCGGCGGATTGTTCAATATGGCAGTTGCGGGTGAATTTCCTGTTATCGAAATAAACCGGGTACCCTTAACCCTGTCGCGAGGAGGACGGACGGTCGCCGCTGCGTTGCCTTTGGTAACAGCAGGGGAGGAAAGTCCGAGCACCTCATGAATCAGAGTGCCTGCTAACGGCAGGGCGGGGCGACCCGACAGAAAGTGCAACAGAAAATAAACCGCCGTCGCGCAAGTGATTGGTAAGGATGAAAAGGTGCGGTAAGAGCGCACCGCCCGGATGGCGACATGCGGGGCAAGGTAAACCTCACTCGGTGCAAGACCAAATAGGGAAGCTGTTACCGGATTCGGGTAGCTTCCGGGTTGGTTGCTTGAGCCTGCGGGTAACTGTAGGCCTAGATGGATGGCCGTCACTGGCTTCGCTTTATTGCGGGGCTGGTACAGGACTCGGCTTATAGTCCGCCTCGCGGCGTGACTACTTACGTGAATAGCCCCCGGCAAAACCGGGGGCTATTGTTTTACTGGGATTGCGGAGTCCGTATTCACTAAACAGTAGCCGGTTCGTTGTCGATGATCGGGAGTCGGAATTCGACGACAAAATCGCCAGCCCCGTCTATCGTGGCATCAATCTCACCGCCATGGGAAGAAACTATCCTCTGACATATATTAAGATCCAGTCCCGCGCCGGGTATTCTGGGTGCCTGTTCATTCGTAACTCTGTAGAACATATCGCACACACTGTCCAGGTCGTCTTCACCAGTTAATTTGGCCGGAGTGGCCAGTGTGATGGTGAACAAATCATCTCGTAATTCTGTTCTAATTCGGATGGTGGACCTGTCGGTCGAATACTTGATCACGTAGTTAACAAGGTTCGACATCACCTGACGAATACGTGCTGCATCCGCCCGTACGATAACGCCATCAAGCCTTGTGGATTGATATCGAAGTCGATATCCGTACGCTTCGCTACTGGACAGAGGCTTTCGACAGACTCTCCAACGAGTTGACCGATGTCGAACGTGGACATTTGAAGCTGTGATCTTTGGACGTCGAGCGCAGCGATATCGATTAAATCGTCGATCGCAAGGGCGAGTTGCTCGTTATTTCTTTTCATAATGGGCAGGTGTGTTTTCTGTTTGTCAGACAGGGTGTTTTCACTATCCCCAACAAGGATGTCAGTGAAGGCCATCAAGCTGGTAAGCGGCGTTCGCAACTCGTGAGACACGGCACTGAAGAACTGCGCTTTTTGCTCGGCGGTGCGTGCAAGATCTCTCGCCTCCATTTACGGGCTATCCGGACTGAACACCAATCATGACCACGGTCGGTGATAGGTATATTGCGGTGTTCAGAACAAAAGTCCCACGTGTATTTTTACGTATATCTACCTAAATCGTGAAATTTACGTTCAGCATGTCAGCCATTTTCTTGAAGTATTCGATGGTGTGCCGGGGGAGTGGGATTCCGGTTTCGGCTCGCTTGGTTACGTACCCGGCATCGGGGTAGCCGGGGTAGAGAACTTCGCCTGTTGCGTTAGGTGCCTGTTCCTGCGCTCGGAACGCTCGGAGCATGTCGTCCATATCGGATTTGAACTCGTCAGCTGGCCGAAACCCATCAATTCGGGTCGCCTGGAAGTAGTGACAGAAACGTCCGCCCTTCGAGTTGTCCATCATCATTCCCGAGAGGCGCTCGCCCGGCAGAATGCCTCCAAGCACATCAGCCATTATTCCGATTCCTGTGCCCTTGTGAGCACCGTGGTCATAGTCGCCACCAAGCGGCGGCTGGCCGATCGCCTGGCTGCGCTTTGAAATGTCGGTTACAGCCTCGCCATTCGCGTCCTGCGCCCAGCCCACAGGAATATCGACTCCGAACGCCTGAGCAATCGAAACCTTGCCATACGAAGTCATCGACGACGCCATATCGATCACGAAAGGAGGCTCTTCTCCAGCGGGAGCGGCGAAGGCCATCGGGTTAGTTCCCATCCACGGATATCGGGCGTTCATTGGAATGATCACCCGACCGCCGCCCGACGACATCGAGTAGCCGATCATGTCGTGCTTTAGTGCGAGTCGAGCGTAGTAACCGGCTGCTCCGTAGTGAGAAGAGTTCTTCACCGCTACTGATGCCATTCCTGATGTTTTGGCTTTCTCGATAGCCAACTCCATCGCCTTCACGCTTGCGATCATCGCCATGCCTTTGTCAGCGTCGATCACGGCTGTTCCGGGTGTTTCGTAGGTGACCTGAACGTTGGGCATTGGGTTGATGTAGCCATTCATCAGGCCGGTCAGATAGTGCAGGTCGAGGTTGTAGCAAACGCCGTGCGTGTCGATCCCGTTCATATCGGCGTCGACCAGTACTTCGGCACACAGATGAGCTTCGTCGGTCGGCATGCCCGTAGCTGAAAAGAGGCTCGTGGTGAACTCAGTTAGCGGCGCGGCGTCGACGTACGTTGGGTCTGGGACGTGTTTGAGTTTCTCGAGGACCATTTGGGGGTTTCGGCTTTCTGGAAGATCGTTCGTATGGGCGCTGTGTCGACGTTGATTGGCGGTATGCGAATGTTACTCGCAAGTCGTCCTTATACGGAGAGGGATTAGGGTATTGCAAACGCTGTTGTCGCGTTCAGGAAAAGACCTACCCAAACAGCGGGTTCGAACTACCGAATGAATCGATGGCGGTTCCGGTTATCGACGAACTGGCGTCGGAAGCGAGGAACAGAGACACTTCGGCAATTTCGCGAGGGTCCATTAATTTTGGATTTTCGGCTCGCCCTGTCGTGTTGAATGCAGAACGGTAGCCCTCGGTGTCGGTACCGCCGGGGCAGATAGCGTTCACATTGATGCCGTGCTCGTAGACCTCAGCAGCAAGCGACTCAGTGAAGCTAATAAGACCGGTTTTCGTCACCCGATACGCGCTCCGACCTGCAGCGCCTTTTCGACCGCCTATCGACGAAATGTTGATCACCTTGCCATAGCGGCGGTCGATCATTCCAGGCAGCAGCTTCTTGGTAATCAGGAACGCACCGGTGATGTTTACGTTCAGGACGTCACGCCAGAGATCGATGCCCATTTCGATGATTGGAATGCGACCATGAATGATCGCGGCGTTGTTGACCAGAATGTCGACTCCACCGAACTCGGCAATAGCAGCATCGGCCAGGCTGTCGATCTCGGATTCGACTCCCAAATCGGCGATTACACCGAGTGCGTTGGCTCCAGTTGCCTTGATCGTATTCGTGACTTCTTCGATCTCGGACGCCGTGCGGGCGGTCGCCACAACGTTAGCCCCAGCTTCGCCGTACGCTATTGCGATTGCTTTGCCGATGCCTTTACTTGCGCCGGTTACGAGCGCGGTTTTTCCTGAAAGTGATGTCATGGGCGGAATCATAGCCCTAATCGTCGCCTGAAAGCTCATACTAGCCGCCAGTATTTTCATTAGACGGCGCAACCAACGCCGAGGCGAAGCGAGAAACGAATGGCAGAGAAGGTAGTAGTTACAGGTGGATCGGGCAGGGCGGGCGAGTACATCATCGCCGAACTGACGGCCAACGGGTACGAAGTGGCGAACGCCGACTTCGTGCCGCCACGACCTGGCTCACCTTCGCAGGCGGCTCAGTGGTGGGACATTGATGTCACAAACTACGGCGAGGTGCTGAACGCCCTCACCGGAGCCGACGCGGTGATTCACATGGCCGCTATCCCAGCTCCAAACAAAGACCCCGAGCACAAGCTTTTCCGCATCAACATGATGGCAAACTGGAACGTGCTTGAAGCTGCCGAGGTTCACGGCATCGAGCGGATTTGCATGGCATCGTCCGTCAACGCGGTTGGAGCAGGCTGGGGCTCGAAGCTGTACACGCCAAACTACTACCCGGTCGACGAGAACCACCCGACTCGAGCCGAGGATGCATATTCACAGTCGAAATGGCTGGGTGAAGAGATGGGTGAGGCGTTCGTTCGCCGACGTCCAGGCAAAGTTCAGATCGCCAACATGCGGTTCCATGGGCTTTGGGATCCGGCACACGCTAAAGACCACCTTGAGAATGGCGACAAGACCAATCTAGGTGGCCGAGGACCGATGGGCTTCTTTAGCTGGGTGGGTCGACACGACGCGGCGCGAGCTTGCCGATTGTCGATTGAAAAAGAATTCGGCGGTCACGAGGCGTTCTTCATCAACGCGACTGACACTGTGCTTGAGATTCCGACGATGGATGCGATCGAAGCGGTTCACCCCGGTGTAGAAATCCGCGAGCCACTTCCGGGATTCAAGAGTTTGCTTTCTCCGCAGAAGGCGGAAGATTTGCTCGGTTGGATTCCGGTCGAGTCCTGGCGAGAAGGAACCGTTCGAGATCCCGAACCCAGCGATGCACAGGCCGCCCCGTACAAGGCGCAGTGGACACGTTAGGTCGCGTACGGAAATTTCAAATGGCCTCACCAATCCATCCGTCATCCTGGACTTGATTCAGGATGACGGACTGGCCCGCAAACCCGCACCAGACCCCTCGTCCCCGATAACTCCGCTCGGGGAACGGAAACTTACCATCTCCCAGCACTACGCAGTCACGCCACCGTCGATTGAGATCGCTTGTCCTGTGATGTAGCTTGCCGAATCGGATGTCAGATAGGCGACAAGGTTTGCCACTTCGTTTGGCTCGCCGAATCGACCGGTTGGGATCCAGGCTTCCAACGCTCTGCGTTTTTCCGGATCGCCATCGTCGAGCCCATCCGCCATGTCGGTGTTAATCGGACCGGGACAGATTGCATTAATTCTGATGCCTTTGCGTCCGTAATTAACCGCGGCAGATTTGGTAAGTCCGAGCACGGCGTGTTTGGTCGCTGTGTAGGTCGAATGCCTACCCGAGCCCCCACGCAAACCCGAGAATGATGAATCGTTGACGATCGCACCCCCACCGTTGGCGAGCATGTGAGCGATCTCGTACTTCATGCTCAGAAACACACCTTTGACGTTTACAGCGTACGTCCAGTCAAATTCGTCTTCTTCAACCTCGTGCAGATTTCCTCTCGGAGGAAGCACGCCCGCATTGTTGAAAGCGGCGTTGAGCCCACCGTAAGTCGAAACTGCGTGCTGAACAGCGCGCTCGACTTGATCGGGCCGTGTTACATCGGTCACGACGTAAGTTGCAGTTCCGCCAACCTCTCCGACCAATCGCACAGTCTCGGCCAGATCAGCTTCACGCCGAGCGGCCGCCACGATCTTCGCTCCGTGCCCTGCCATGACGATTGCCGTCTCACGCCCAATACCGGAACTGGCTCCAGTAATCAGCACGATTTTGTCTTCGAAAAGTGCGGGCATTCAGCGGCTACCTTTAGTCGATTTTTGTTAGTCGAGTGAGTGGATGTACGATGGCTCAACACGTAGCATATCTCGTCGGGCTGAAACCGTGCCCGAATTGTGATTCCAATGAACATCGAACTACGACCAGTAACAGACAACAACTTTGTCGAATGGCGCAAGGCTGTCCGACACGGATTCGGGCAACATGTGCACCCGGACGACATAGCGCGCCTGCGGAACGACCGAGCTGAGCTTGATCGACTCGTTGCAGCGGTCGACACAGGTTCCGGGCGGATCATAGGCACGGGTGGCGCAGATTCGTACTCACTGACCGTTCCCGGCGGTGCAACTGTGCCTATGGCTGGCGTGGCCTACATGACGACGTCGGTGACCCACAGGCGGCAGGGTGCTTTCTCGAGCATGATGTCCCAGATTCACTCAGCAGCCCGGGAGCGCGGCGACATCATCGCCGGTCTCTGGGCTTCGCAATCGCACCTGTACAGCCGATTCGACTACGGGCTGGCAATCAACTCCTACGATTGGGAAATCGACCCCAGTTACGGCGCATTTTCTCACTCGCCGGTTTCAGATGACGATGAATCGGACGCGCATGTGTATTTCGTTGGTGCAGACGAAGCCGCAGCAATGTTGCCGGGAATCTACGAACAAATGCGACAGCAAACCACTGGGGCGGTGGACCGTAGCCCGGGTCGTTGGCGCTACGAACTTTTCGATGAAGAGCGCGTGCGCGCCAGGGCGAGTTCGATGTTCTTCGCTATATGCGAAGAGGCAGGTGAGCAGACCGGATACGTCGCATACCGGATGCGTCGAGTGGGTGACACCGATATGGGTGCACTCGAGGTCTCCGAACAGGTGTCTGTAACGGATACAGCTCATGCAACGATGTGGCGATTCCTGCTGAATTTCGACCTTGTTGGAAAGATCATCGCGGTCAACCGACCTGCCGACGACCCTCTCTGGTGGATGCTCTCGGATCCCCGTAGGCTCAACCGGAAATCACACGACGCATTGTGGTTGCGGCTTCTCGATATTCCGAAAGCCCTCGAAGCAAGAACATACAACGCTGATGGGCGGCTAAAGATCGCCCTGGTATCTGAAGCGCAACCTGAAGTTACCGGTACTTACGTGCTCGATATCGACGATTCCCAAGCTTCAGTGAATAAGACTACCGACAAGCCGGACGTCGTTGTGACTCCTGCCGATTTGGCCGCGCTGTACATGGGCGGTGTAACACCGGGTTCGCTGTTGGAAGCGGGTCGTGTTGACGTGGTAACGACCGGTTCACTCGCCAAGTTACACGGAATGTTTTCAACCGATTCAGCGCCGTGGTGTGCGCACTACTTTTAGGCTAAGGGACTCAGCAACCACACCATGACTATCGAATACCGACAGATTATCGATTCTGAGTTCCGCACTTTTTGGAGTGCGCTTGAACGAGGGTTCGGTAGTCACTACGACCCGAACCAGGCGCAGTTTGCCAACGATAGAGCGATGTTTACCCCCTCGATGACGATGGGTGCATTCGATGGAAAGGAAGTCGTCGGTACCTCTGGTGCCTTTCCCTTCGAAACAGCGGTTCCGGGTGGAGCGATCATCAAGAACGCGGGAGTTACTGCGGTAACGGTTTCGACCACTCACCGTCGGCAGGGAATTCTCAGAGGGATGATGAAGCAGCTTCTGTTGCAGGAACGTGAAAAGGGTCAGCCGGTTGCTTCACTATGGGCCTCGGAGAGCATCATCTACGGTCGATACGGCTACGGAATGTCGATACAGCACGAGAATTTCACGATCGACACTCGAAAAGCCGTTATCAGGAGTTCGCCTGATATTCCGGGCAAGATCAGGTTTGTTTCTGTTGACGACGCCCGAAAGGTTTTCCCTCTCGCATGGGAAGCGGCTGTTCAGTCCACCGTAGGTATTCCGCGTCGTGATGATGCCTCGTGGGATCACTTCATGATGGAAGCGAGCGATGGTGGCGGTGACTGGGGCAAGCCCTGGCTGATCGTTTACGAAGAAGACAGCAAGCCTCTCGGCTACGCCAAGTACAAGTTGAAAGAGCTTCACGTGTTTGGCGAACAGACTCACGGTCTGATTATGGCCGATGACGTGATTCATTCTTCGGCAGCTTCACACGCTGCTATCTGGAATCATCTGTTGAACGTCGACCTCTACGACACCCTGAACACCTGGCGTTCGCCTTCGGACGACAGCCTTCCGTGGATGCTTGCCGATCAGCGCCAGTTGACCCGCAAACCATACGACGGAGTGTGGTATCGACTTATGGACGTGGCAGAGGCTCTCTCGACTCGTACTTATCTGGCTGAAGGCAGTCTGGTGTTTGAGGTCGAAGACACGTACATGCCCGAGTGGGGTGGTCGCTACGAACTAACCGGGGGGACGGACGGCGCAAAGTGCGTTCCGACTACGAAATCAGCAGATATCACGCTTCCAACAGCTTCACTCGCGACGATTTTTCTGGGCGGTGCGAAACTCGGCGATCTGGAACGGGCGGGTCGGGTAGAAGAGAATACCGACGGTTCTATAGGACTTGCAGATGCCATGTTTGCCACGGTCAGGGCGCCGTGGTGCCCGATGATGTTCTAGATTGCAACACCACGTTTTCTGGCTAGTCGCCTCAATAAGTTCACGTGTTCCAACGAAACCGTAGTGACGTTCTACCTGGGTGCTGCTACCTGTTCGCTTGATACTTCCTCAGATTCTTCTCCGTCCGCGATCGGATTGAGACCGTGTTTGATGAATGAATACATGTATCAAAAGCCATGTGTTAACAGGATGTAGCAGTGGCGTTTCGATGTTTGTTTCTGGGGGGGTCGGTCGGCATGCCGGTCAAATTTTGAGTGACTTTTTCGGAAATAGCTGACATTAGATTTCCGTAGTCGGCAATTCACAAATAGAATGCTCTGAGTTCATTCAGGAGATTCGATGCCTACGTTCACACCTACACATCTTGGAAAATGGGAATCGCTGTTCACCGATCTGGTCGACGGTGAGGGCTCTGCGCTTACTGAAGAAGGTACGTGGATGCTTGGAGACAAACCGGGCCTGGTCTGCGTGTTCGAAGACGACGAGCCGCTCTACGTCGAGGCGTCGGCGAATATAGCGAGGACTCTGCAGTGTTACATCAAAGGCGGCACAGAGTGCGACTTCCGAACAATGGTTGGGATCGTAGAGATGGGTGCTTCTGTGAAAAACGCAGCCCAGCGTGCCAAGTCAGGACCACTTGCTTTGCGGATTTCGAAGCGAGTTGAGAAGTTCCGATATCGAGTAGCACCTGCTCCTGCTAAATCCATGAACCAACTTGCGGGCGCCTTCAACGTCGTTGCCGACACCCGATACGCAGGGCCAAGCGCACTGGCAAACAGGGCGTTGGATTCGCTGCCGGGGTAGCTGCCCGTATCTCGGATGCGTTAGACCTGTTCTCTCTCCTTGTGAGGGAGCGAGTTAGAGGGTGAGGTGCTATCTCCTTCATAACAGGTGCCATGGATGACAAGGGCTCCACTGTCGGCGGCATAGGATTCAATTTCCTCGAGAATTCTCGACTTGCCAATACCCGGCTCACCGCCAACGATGACGACTCCGCCATGGCCATCAACCACGTGATCTACTGCTGAAGTCAGCTGTTCGAGATCACGTTCGCGTCCTATGTATCGGTCGTTATCGGTGGTTGACGTCAAGAGTCAGACTCGTTGGTCTTGGGGGGTGGGCATTCACGCATGATATGCGACCCTGCATGCCGAACGCACTCAACTAGTTAGTTCATCGAACTACGTTTCACCGGAGTGATTAAAGCGGTAGGGGCAGAATCAAATCCTACCCCTACTTAGTTACCTGAATTGTGAGTGACCAGCGGCTCCAGCTATCAAGCCAGAGATCTACGAGCTCGTCGCAGAAAACCCGGCAATGCCGGTTAGTCGTCGGCCATGACGGCGGTTTCTTCTTGTTCGGACTGTTCGGTCTCCCTGTACATTCCACCGTTGCGGTAGCGTGTCCGTGCTGCCGGATGGTGTCGCAGGAACGGCGGAATAGCCATAGAAGCAGGATCTTCGAGTGCCTTGCGAGCAACCGACTCAGCCTCTTCCTCAATCTCGCCAGCAACCGGGAACCCGGTAGCAATGATCGTGAGTTTGACCTCATTTTCCATCTTCGGATCGATTACCGTACCGAAAATGATGTTGGCGTCGGGATGAACTGTCGAAGCGATCACTTCGGAAGCACGCTGAACCTCGTCGAGAGTCAGATCCGTGCCACCAGTGATGTTGAAAATTACGCCCTTGGCGCCGGCAATCTCGACTTCTAGAAGCGGCGACTTGATCGCCTCTTCCGCCGCGTCGATAGCCCGGTTTTCGCCCGAGCCTTTGCCGATGGCCAACCATGCGGGACCGGCGTTGTCCATCACTGCACGAACGTCGGCAAAGTCGAGGTTGATTTCGCCTGGAACGAGGATCAGTTCAGCGATCGACTGTATGCCCTGTCGGAGCACATCATCGGCCATTTTGAATGCACGATCCATCGTGAGCTGTTCATCTGAAATCGCGAGAAGTCGATCGTTTGGAATAACGATAAGTGTGTCGACCTGTTCACGAAGCATCTCGATGCCTTCGAGCGCCTTTTTCTTGCGAACTGCGCCTTCAAATGCGAACGGCTTTGTGACGACGCCGACAGTGAGCGCTCCGAGATCCTGCGCCACTTCGGCGACGACTGGTGCACCACCTGTACCAGTTCCACCACCCATTCCGGCCGCTACGAATACAAGGTCGGCACCCTTGAGTACTTCCTTGATTTCGTCACGATCTTCTTCGTGGCACTGTCTACCTTTGGAAGGATCTCCACCGACGCCGAGACCGCGAGCAGTCTGGTCTCCGACACGAAGTCGAATCGGAACCGAAGCAGCGGCGAGCGCCTGCGAGTCGGTGTTTACAGATATATATTCAACTTCCGGAACCCGTTCTCGGTACATGCGGTTGACGGCGTTCTGGCCGCCACCGCCAACACCAACTACTTTGATGTTGGCGCTTCCAACTGAGCTCTCTGGAAGCATTGAGTTGTGGTCAGGCATTTCGATTCTCCCCGGCGTTTCAGACGGGCTTTGACGGCGTGTGTGGCCGAAATGATTTCTATTCACGGTTCACAACTGCCGTCGGTAATCAGGCAGGTACATGAACCCTACTTGGTGTCAAGCTGCCCACTCCTAGAGGTTTTAATGCGCAATTCGACCTGTTTCCCAATCGTCAGTCGAAATGCAATTCGAATTGCGCCACGTTCATGTCGGGACTACACTCCAATTGCTCTCCCACGTTCTTTTAAGGATCGATGGGACGAGCACATACATTCACTGCCCGGTGTCGGTCACTTCCGGTCGGCAGAAATAAAACTCCTGGAGAAGAATCGAATGAACGGTTACGAGGCGATTGCGAAAATCTTGAAACAAGAAGGCGTCGAGTGGATGGCTTGCTTTCCGGCAAACCCATTGATCGAAGCTGTCGCCAAAGAAGGCATTCGACCATTTGTGTTCCGCCAGGAGCGCGGTGGAATCATGGCGGCCGATGGGTTCTCACGAATGATGGCCACGCAAGGCAAATTTGGTGTGTTCGCCTGTCAGGGTGGACCCGGAATTGAAAACGCATTCGGCGGAATTGCTCAGGCATCATCCGAGGGTGTGCCGATTATTTTTCTGCCCGACGGCCCCGGCACCGGAGTTACACCGGTATCACCGAACTTCTCAGGTCCCGACAACTTCCGGCTCATCACTAAGTGGGCGCAATCGGTTGTAAACGCTGCTCGAATTCCGGCTCAGATGCGACAGGCACTTTCAATCATGAAGAACGGGCGACCCGGACCGGTCATGCTCGAGATGCAGCGCGACGTGATGGGCAACGAGGTACCAAACCTTGATGATTTCCGATCACCAAAGCGATATGTAGCTGCTCCCGACAAATCTGATTTAAGAGATGCGGTTAAGAAGCTTTTGGCTGCTAAGAAACCCGTTATCTACGCTGGTCAGGGCGTGCTTTACGCAGGTGGGTCGGCCAAGCTCACCGAACTTGCTGAACTTACGCAGATTCCGGTTATCACCTCGATGCCCGGTAAGTCTGCGATCGATGAACGTCACCCGCTATCACTCGGTGCTGCGAATAAGACAGCTCCTAAGGGTGTGTGGGAATGGCTCAATTCGAGCGATGTTTTGTTCGCAATTGGAGCGAGCCTCACAAAGACCAGCTTCGGGATCAACATCCCTGCTGGCAAGACACTTATTCATTCGACGGTCAATTCCGAGGATATCGATAAGGAATACACCACCGATATCGGACTGGTTGGCGACGCACAGAAGACTCTCTGCATGCTGGTCGACGAGATCAAAGCAGAGATCGGTGAAGAGGGGCGTAAGTCCGACTCTGCTACCCGTGAAGCAGTCGCCGAGGTCAAGAAAGAATGGATGACCGATTGGTCAGATTTGCTGAACTCGACAATGGACCCGATCAACCCGTACCGCCTCGTCAACGAGATCAACAAGGCTGTCGATCACGAGAACACCATCGTCACTCACGATGCTGGACACCCTCGTGACCAGGTTATGCCGTTCTACACTGCCACTATCCCGCACAGCTATGTCGGCTGGGGCAAGAGCACTCACCTCGGATACGGCATTCCTCTCATGATCGGCGCGAAAATTGCGCATCCCGAAAAGATGTGCATGAACTTCATGGGTGACGCCGCGTTCGGAATGTCGGGTCTGGATCTCGAGACGGCGAACCGCATTGGTGCGCCGATCACCACAGTTCTGTTGAACAACGGAACGATGGGTGGTTACAACCGGGCGATGCCGACTGCCATGGAAGTATTCGATGCCGGAAACATGTACGGCGACTACGCTGGAATTGCTGAGGATCTCGGCGGTGTTGGTATCAAGATCACCGATCCATCAGAAATCGCTGGGGGATTGACGAAAGCGCGCCAGATCAACTTCGACGAGGGCAAGAGCGTACTTCTGGACGTGAAGACGCAGCAGGAACTAACCTTCTCGGAATACAAGAGTTAAGTTCTGACTGCACAGTGAGTAAATACTAACGGGTGATCGTTGTGGCCGCCCCTTCATCTGTTCGCACTGGCGCAACAAGAGGTGAACGGGATGAAGTACACATATTCGCCTGACGAAGATAAGGAACAGGAAGAGCCAAGGCATGAACGCAGCACCAGTGCTGAAACTAGTCTTGGAATTAGCCAGAACATTGTCGGGCTGCTCACCTATATGCTGGGCTGGGCGACTGGGATAGCTTTCTTATTTATTGAGAAAGAAAACAGCTTCGTACGCTTCCACGCGGCGCAGTCGATCGCTGTGTTCGTGCCGCTGACAATCGCATCGATACTCGCACCATTTGTTCCGTTTGTTGGTGGATTTCTGACAACTGTTCTGGGGATCGCCGAAGTCTGTCTGTGGCTGTTCTTGATGTTCCAGGCTTTCATTGGTGCTCACTACAAGATCCCGGTTGCTGGTGATTGGGCTGAGTCTCAGATCAAAGGTACAGTTTCAAGGTCGGTTTGATGTTTCGGCCGGTGCGAATAGCGAAAGTGAATCCGATATTGAGTCGAACACATAAACTGGTTATTGCCTCACTCTCGGCACTGATTTTCAGTGCGGTATTCGCTGCCTGCGGCAGTAGTGAGCCTCCTGCCTCGATTGAGCGAGTGATAGATCACGAGCGCATTTTCATGATCGATGATCTCCGTATTTCCAGCATGAAAGCCTCCAAGCACTACGATGTCACCGATCTCCCCAACGCAGTCGACGCTTGGTACGGATTCATCCAGACGGAGAAAGGGCCAATGGACATCGAAGCGAGGTTCTACGCTAGCCATGCCGATGCTGTGTCATTTGGTACTGCCCTCGCTGAAGAGGTGTCAGGCGATGACGCGATCATTGATGAAGATTTGACGACCTGGCCCGAGGGCTACAAGGACCGCCAACGTATGCGAAGCGGAGGTACTGCCGATCTTTCTGCATGGAGTGGCCAGCGCGGACCTAACTATGCCGACTTCGTGATCTATGGCAACGTGGTGCTGCTTTGTCAGGGCGATGAGCCCCTGGATTCGATCAGGGTTTGTCATGAACTGATCACGGCACTCAACGATCGTTTTACTGCGATCGGCGGGTAAGCCAGAATCGTTGCGTGAGTCACTGCATCTGAGCTAGTAGGTCGGGCTGGACGGAGCCTTGCATACTGAAAAAATCAGTTACAAGCAGGGGGCTACTAACTATATGACCGCAGAACCTCAGCGCCATGATGAAGTGCTGCCAAATCCCGGATTCGAAATTACACCGGGCACCACGTCCGTCGTGATCACCGATCCGCAGGTTGACTTTCTTTCGAAAGATGGCGTGACGTGGCGCATCGTTGGGCCAAGTGTCGAAAAGAACGGCACGGTCGCAAATCTCAAGAAACTGATCGAAGCCGCGCACGCTTCAGGCACGCCAGTTTTCGTTTCACCGCACTACTACTACCCAACCGACCATGGCTGGAAGTTCTCAGGTGCAGTTGAAACCATGATGCACGCCATCAATATGTTCGATCGCCAAGGCACGCTGACTGTGACGCGACTCTAAAGCCGCTTATCGAGCGCGACGATTTGGTTGTAGCGAGTCCACACAAGGTTTATTCGCCGAAGACCAACGACCTGTCGCTTCAGCTGGGAAAGCGCGGCATCAACAAGATCATTCTTACAGGGGTGTCAGCGAACCTTTGTGTCGCAGTTCACATGCGTGATCTAATCGAAGACGGGTTTGAAGTCGCTATCGCCAAAGATGCTACCGCTGGTGCTGTGCTGCCTAAGGGCGATGCATATGAAGTAGCACCGCTGAACTTCCGCATGGTCGCCAGTTCTGTACGGACAACTGACGAACTAGTCGGTCAGCTACAAGCGTAACGACGGTGTTGCGTGGTTCAAAAGCCCTCTCCAAGCAGGAGCGGGCTGAGTGACGAAGCAGTGTGCGGCTCTAACGTCGTCTGGGGTAGTCGCTGGACGATTGAGCTTTACTTAGCGAACGACGCCAGAATTCTATTCGACGCTTCCGTGCACGCCTTTACAGCTGCGTCGATCAACCCGAACGAACCGTTAAACCCGTGCGTCATGCCCGGATACTCGGTGTAAGTCACGTCGTTTCCTGCAGCCTTCAGAGCGGCCGCGTAATCGGCTGCTTCGTCGAGCAACGGATCGTATTCTGCGGCGATAACTGTGGCATCGGGAAGTCCTGAGAGATCGTCAGCTCGAATTGGAGAAGCGTATGGATTGTGTCCGTTCGCCTCATTGTCCGGGCCCAAATATTGATCCCAAAACCAGATCATTCCGTCGCGAGTAAGCCCATAGCCTTCAGCATTCTCGATGTACGAAGATCGATCAAAGCTGTAGTCGATGACAGGACAGAACAGAACTTGGTGTTTGATGGTTGGACCGCCACGATCACGAGCCATGAGCGCAACAGCTGCCGAAAGATTTCCACCCGCGGAAGTTCCGGCTACGGCCAGATTCGAGGCATCCACACCTAATTCATCTGCGTGTTCAACTGCCCAACCAGTAGCCGCGTAGCAATCCTCAGGCGCACCGGGGAACCGAACTTCGGGAGCCATCCGATAGTCGACTGAAACAAGGACGGCATTCACCCGATTCACCAATCCCCGCGATGTCGAATCTTCGCTGTCGACATCTCCGATAACCCAGCCGCCTCCATGAAATAGCATGATCAGAGAGTGTGGTCTGTTGCTCACAGGGCGATAGATGCGTATAGGAATATCGCCTACAGGTCCTGGAATCGTGCGCTCCGTGATTTCACCAACCGGTTCAGCGACCGCGGGGATTGCTTCCTTGCCGGTTCGGGCGTTGGCTCTAGCTTCGTCTGGCGTGACGTCTCGATTGTCCGGGAAACCAAGAGCGGCACGGCGATCCATCAATTCTTTTACCTGTGGGTGAAGCGGCATGTGAGTCTCCATCTTGGCGTATCGAAAATACTGCCAGAAACTTATCAGAGTGACGAGGACACGGTTGGGATTCATCGAATAGAGTTCTCGTTATGCCTGAACCCACAACATCGTATTCAACATTCGACGAAATTCTGGAAGCGATTCGTGCCACCTTGCCCGAGTATGTGGGCTCAACCGTCCTGGTTGGAGTCGACGGCGCTGGTGGATCGGGTAAGTCGACGCTGGCTATAAATCTCGCGACCGCGCTCGAACGCGTAACGCTGGTTCATGTAGACGATTTTACTGACTGGGCGGACGACACGAACTGGCAGTTCAGCACCTTCGCCGAACGCGTTTTGGAGCCGTTGCTGGCTGGCGTAACAGCAAAGCACCAACGGTACGACTGGCCAACCGATACGTTCGGCGAATGGTTCGAACTCGTGCCGAACGGTATAGTGATAGTGGAAGGCGTGACAGCACTGCGACCTGGTTTGCGCGACTACTGGCATGTGTCGGCATGGGTCGACTGCCCACGTGCGTTGCGACTTGAACGCGGGATAGCCCGAGACGGCGAAGCCATGCGATCAAAGTGGGTGGACCAGTGGATGCCGGGCGAAGACGCATATTTCGAACGTGACAAACCACACGAGCACGCACAGTTCATTTTCGATGGATCCGAATCGACCAACTCTAAATAGAGTCCGCAATTTTCGTATTCGCACATATCGGTGTCATCTCGGCTCGGTATTCCCCCTAGAATGAGCCGGTCTATTTTCGTGATCGACGATCGTTCGCCAGAGAAAAATAGAAAAACCGATTTAACCGACGAGACAAGCATGAAGACAACTGGATTCCGAACACTGGTGCTGGGTACGCCCTGGCGAAATCTTACCTACTGCGTCATCGAAACCGACGAGGGAATCATCGGCGTAGGTGAGGCGAGGGTGCTCGGTAAGACGCATACGGTTATCGAGTATCTGAAGGATGCGGAGCGGCACTTTATCGGCCACGACCCGTTCGATATCGAAGCGCTCTATCGTCGTATGACGCTTCTCGACTTCGGTAAGCCGGGTGAGGTTGTTTACACGGGTCTTGCACTTGTCGAACTTGCGTTCTGGGACATCATTGGCAAGAAAACGGAACAACCGGTTTATAAGCTGCTGGGTGGGCAGGTGAAGGATCGGATTCCGGCTTACGCCAACGGCTGGTACACGGTGGAGCGCACTGCCGGAAGCTTTGCTGAGGCGGCCCGCAAGGTTGTCGATCGCGGATATCGAGGGATGAAATTCGATCCTTTTGGCAATGGAGACATGGAGCTTGAGCGATCGGAGTTTTATCGCTCGCTGGACCTGATCGAAGCTGTAGCTTCGGTAGCCGGGACTCGGGCTCAGATCATGATCGAAATGCACGGGCGGTTCGCGCCGGTACAAGCACGCGAGATAGCCCGGCATATTGAGAAGTACAACATCGGCTGGATCGAAGAACCGGTTCGACCAGGCGATGTACCGGCGTTGCAATCGGTACGACAGCACACATCGCTTCCTATCGCTACCGGCGAACGTCTGTACGGCGCGCCAGAGTTCCGCGAGGTTTGGGGTGCACAGACGGTCGATGTTTTGCAGGTTGATATCACCCAATCAGGCGGGATATTCGAGGCGAAAAAGATCGCATCAACTGCCGAGATTTACTCGATCATGCTTGCGCCTCACAACGTCGGTGGAATCGTGTCGACCATGGCCGCATTGCACCTGTGTCTGACACTTCGCAACGCAAAAATCCTTGAGCACTTCAACGACTTCGCTGATCCTCATGTGAAGAAAGCCGGTACCGGCTATCCGGAGGTCGTTGACGGCTACTTCCCTGTGCCAACAAAGCCGGGTTGGGGTATCGAGCTGGACGAAGATTTCATCAAGGCGAACCCACCGAACTACACCTCGGCCGGAGTCATTGCCGACCCCGGACTCAACATGTTCGAAAACGCCAACTGGGCTAAGCGTGGGCAGGACGAGTAAGTGCTAACTATCTTGATCAGGTAGGTTTGGACGGCTAAACTTCTGAAACCTTTCCATTTCATAGAAATGTGTGAGGAAAATCATAGGTACGAATCGAGGGCAAACGAATGCGCGTATCGGCTGGTGATATCGAGTTTGAGTGGGTCGGAGACTGGGCTGAACTGCCCTCTGGCGAAACGGTAGCGACTGGTTGGGCGCATCATGGAATGGCGTTTTCAAACGAAGACCAGATAGTAACTTTTCACCCCGCAAAGTCGCTGATTATTATCCTTACAACCGAAGGCGAACTCATCAGATCCTTCGAAATTCCCGTGACCGAGGCACACGGACTAACCCTCTCGACTCTGGGTCACGTTCAGTCGATCTGGATTGCAGACAACGGTCGAAAGCGTGATCCCGGCTACAGCTACGACTATGTGCCCGACCCGCTCCAAGGAAAAGTGATCCGCGTATCGATGGCAGGGCTGGTCGAAATGGAGCTATTCGAGCCATCAGGTGCCGGGTTGGAAGGCGACCTTTTTTCGCCGACAAGCGTTATCGCATTCGACGACCATCTGGGTGGAAACGGAGATATCTGGGTGGCTGATGGCTACGGTAAAAGTCTTGTTCACCGTTATAACTCGGGTGGTGAGTACCTCCAGACGATTGACGGTGCGAGTGGCGGAGGGCGTTTCGACTGTCCCCACTCACTCTGGATCGACACCCGTAGCGGTTCAGCAGAACTGCTCGTCGCTGATCGTGCAAATGGACGTGTGCAGGCGTTCGATATGGAAGGAGCCTACATACGGACGATCGGCACGAATTACTTAGATCTACCGACCGTGTTCGCAAACTATGGTGAGAACCTGCTGGTCGGCGAGTTGAATGCCCGAGTGACCGTGGTTGGACCCAATGACGAACTGGTTGGTTACATCGGCGACAACACGCCGGTTTCCGAAGAAACTGCATGGCCAAACGAACCTGATGACGCTGGAATACCTCGACGTACTTCACGACTTGTCGAAGGACTGTTCAATAGCCCGCACGGTATTACATCCGACAGCGACGGAAACATTTACGTTACTGAATGGCTAATCGGTGGCCGGTACACCAAGCTGTCACTGGTGAAGTAGACCTGAGCATGACAACGCCGTCTGATCGTTCTGCCGTGACGCTGCCGAATCTTATTCAGAAGAATGCGCCGATCGAACATATTGCTAGTTGCATCTCGCAAGCCAACGGCGTTGATGAGATAGATTTCAAGGGATGGACAGGTCTTCACTGGGCGCTGGTGAGAGAACTCCCCGACGTTTTGTCTCTGTTGCTTAGGGCTGGAGCCGATCCGAATCATCCGACGAACACGGGACGACTGCCGCTGAACATCGCCATGCGAAGTGGCCAAGGCGATGCAGTTAAGATGCTTTTGGAGTCCGGCGCTGATCCGGAGCGAGCGGATACGGACGGCCAGACTCCGCGAGATGCTGGCAGGGCGGGTAAGTATCCGGAGTTGGTCAAGATTCTGGACAAGTGGGGATGAACTAAACCCTCTCCCAGCGGAGAAGGGACAGAGACGAGTCATCCCTTCTTTCGCCCCTAAACCGAGTGGCGACCCAACGTATCAGCCCACTCTTTTCAACCTCTCAGAGAATATAACGTGGGTTACCCGGCCCAGTCGCCGTAGAGGGGGAACTGACTGGCGATAATCTCGATGTAGGCCGGCTGGTTCGACCGGTTGGCCGAATACGCCCGTTCGAGCGCCGGAGCGACCTCAGATGGCTCGGTTACTCGTTCCGTCTGCCAGCCGATATTCTCGATCGCCGCAGTCATGTTGATAGCCTCAGGACCAAGCACATCGAAGGTGAACGGATCATGTCCTTCACCCCAGAATCCTGGCCCATAGCCCGAGAAACCACCGTTGTTGATATGGACGATCGTCAGGCCGATTTCGAGCCGTGTCAGCACTTCCAGATTACCGAGCATGTAGCTCAGCGCGGCGTCACCAATAACGGCAACGCACTGTCGATCCGGGAATGCCAACTTCGCAGCGGTAACCACAGGAAAACTGAAGCCCAATGACGACACATTGCCCCATCCCAAAAAGCCCCTAGGGATCAGAGTTTCGTACGCAGTACTCAATTGATCACGAGTGTTTCCTGATTCGTGAGTCACGAAAGAATTGTTGCGATCCAAAGTCTTCATTAGTTCGCTGTAGACGCGGTACGGATTGATCGGCTTATCGTCTGACGCCATCGCCTCTCGATACACCTTCATGCCACTTTCTTTTCCAGCTTGAACAGAGTCGGTGACATCGGCTCTAGTGCTCGAAGTTCCGTCCAGCACCACTATCAGTGATTGCAGGGTATCTTTCGCATCACCGATGATTGCATGTGTGGTTTCGTAGAGACGGTTGACATCGAATTCATCGATGTTGCACTGAATGATTGTCTTGTTTGTTGGATCGGGAACACCGTGCCCGAACCGACCTGGCGACAGGCTCGCTCCGACAGCGAATATCAGGTCAGCATCGTTCAGATACTTTACGACGTGATCGCCGCGTACGCCAACAGAAAGCGGGTGATTCTCCGGGAACGCACCCTTCGCCTTGAGCGTCGTTACAACAGGAAGATTCGCCTTCTCGGCGAACGTCTTGAGTTCCTCGGTGGCGTTTGCATAAAGGACACCCTCACCAACGAACAGTACCGGTTTCTTTGCCGAGCCAAGCGCATCAACAGCGATCTTCACATCAGCGGGATCCGGCAGACTCTTCCAGCCCTTTGGCGAGACATACGGATCGACCGTTTCATCATAGGTTGCGGCTGCGTTCGGGATCGCGAGAACCACAGGGCCAAGACGACCTGTGCGCAGCATCGTGTAGGCCCGTCGCATGAACTCGGGAACACGCTCCGGCTTGTCGATATAGCCGTACCACTTCGACACACCCTTCAGGCTTGCTTCTTGATCGAATCGAGTGTTTTCGGTCGTTCCCGCAGCCACGGCATCCACGATGCAAAGCACGGGTGAACCATCTTCGTACGCCTGAGCGATTCCGGAGTAAGCGACCTGTGCCCCGGCAGCGTTGATGCCGCCCGAGAATGTGCAGACTCCGATTTTGTTTCCGTTGTTCATTCGTGAATATGCATCGGCTACGCTAACTGCGTAGCGGTCATCTCGCATCATCAGCAACTTGATTCCTTCTCGTCCGAACGAGTTGTTGACCTTGCTGACCGGAAACGTGGAAACCCACGGGACATTTTCTTGTTTGAGGATTCGTGCTATGCCGGTTGCGACATCGATGGTCATGCGGTTGCTCCGAGGGATTTCCGGGTGGCTTGGTAATGGTTTCTGATACGGGCGAGATTGTACCCCGCAAAGTTGTCCCGTGCACCCGTTCCCGTAACAGGCGAGAATCACTGGGCTTCAGTCGGCCATCCTCATAGAAAAATCAGACATACTTATCTTTACTCAGCTAATAAAGCGCTAAAGTCCGACGGTAACTCGCGCGTATGTGGATACCGTTCAGGCGATTTATTGCCGTTAGCGGGGCTGTGCTGGCGCTGTCCAATTCGTTACGATAACTCGGACATTTAGACAAGAAGACCATCGCATGACCGCGCGGTCAACGGGAGTAGCGGGACGTTTATGCCAGAAAAATACGATGTTGCGATCATTGGTGGCGGTGTTGTTGGTTGTGCTATCGCTCGTGAGCTAATTCGATACAAGCTAAAAGTCGCCGTACTTGAGCGAGCCGCAGATGTGGCACGTGGCACGAGTGGCAAAAACAGCGGCGTTGTTCACACCGGCATAAACGTTCCGGTCGGCTCCGTAAAAGGCACGTACAACGTTAGAGGCGCCGAACTATTCGAACAGTACTGTGAAGATCTCGACGTTCCATTCGACCGCTGTGGAAAAGTGATCGTCGCACTTACGGAAGATGAACTACCCGACCTGGATGCCTTGAAGGCCAAGGGTGAATCGATCGGCGTAAAACGGCTCGAAATCATCGACCGGGACAGACTCAAGGAGATGGAGCCGAACATCGAGGGTGCGGGCGCCATTAACGTTCCCACTGCTGCGATCGCATGTCCCTACACTCTCAACATTGCCCTGGCTGAATCATCGGCGGCCGGCGGAGTCGAGTTTATGCTCGAAACACCCGTGATTGGCATTACCGGTGAACAGGGCGCTTTCGAACTCGAAACCCCTAACGGAAATGTCAGCGCTGCACTTATCGTCAACTCTGCTGGTCTCTTCGCGGATAAAATCGCCAGGATGGTTGGAGTGACCCGTTGGCGCATCTGGCCGTGCCGGGGCGAGTATCTCATTCTTGATAAAAGCGTTGGCGGGATGATCAACAGCATGGTCTACCCCGTGCCGCCAAAGGGCGGGGCCGGACTGGGCATCCACATCACACCAACCACTGACGGCAATATTTTGCTCGGACCGTCAGCTGATTACACCAACGACGGTGACGATGTGCGAACCACAGCGACGATCAGGCGGCAGCTTCTCGCTGAGGCCTCGGATTTTTTGCCCGGCCTCACCCCTCGTCACGTGATCACCGCATATTCGGGAATGCGACCGAAGCTAGTGCCGTCGAGCGTTGGTGGTTTTGGCGATTTCGTTGTCGAAGAAGTACCGGAAGCCCCGGGAGTAATGCAGTTGGTCGGTATCGAGTCACCTGGTCTGACCGCCGCTCCTGCGATCGCTGAAGATGTCACCGCCTGGGCGCTTGAGCGTATCCCGGCAAAGAAGAATCCTGACTTCAAGAAAACATGGTCATCCGTCCGACGTACGCGTGAAGAAGCACTGACGGTGATCGACGATCTGATTGGAGAAGACTCTGATTACGGCGAGATCATGTGCCGGTGCGAGATGGTCACGAAGAAAGAGATCGTCGACTCGATCAACAACGAGCTGGATGCTACATCCCTAAACGCCATCAAGTACCGTTCGCGAGCGACGATGGGTAGATGCCAGGGTGGATTCTGCGGACCTCGTATCGTCGATTTGCTTCTGGAAAACGGCAAATCACCGGAATCCCTCACTTTGAATGGTGGCGATTCCTGGTTATTCATGGGAACGACTGAAGATTTACGGGCTGAGGGTAAAGCTCAGCGGGCAGGAGCTAAGTAGTGGGAGATCGGGAATTTGCCGACGTTGCGATTATTGGCGGCGGGCCAGCTGGTCTTGCTGCAGCAGCGGAAGCCAAAGGCGCAGGCGCAAAGCGCGTGATCATGATCGAGCGTGACGAACGTGTCGGTGGAATCTTGAACCAGCAGGTTCACGATGGTTTCGGCACAAAAGTATTCAAAGAAGCCCTTACAGGTCCTGAATACTCCGCAATTTACGAGGATCGTGTAAACGAACGAGGCGTCGAGACGTGGCTTAAGACTACCGTCACGGAATTGACGAAAGACCGCCTTATTACTGTTCGATCTGAACGAGGCGTCGAGAAAATCCAGGCTGGTGCAGTGGTTCTGGCGATGGGTTGCCGGGAACGTACCCGAGGTGCGATCGGCACACCGGGCACACGACCCGCGGGCGTCTACACCGCCGGTGCCGTCCAGTACTACATGAACGTCAGCAATCTCGCTGTTGGACGAAAAGTTGTAATTCTTGGGTCCGGGGACATCGGACTCATCATGGCGCGTCGCATGGTACTCGAAGGCGCTGAAGTCGTATGTGTCGCAGAAATCCTGCCTCAGCCCAGTGGTATCGCCGGAAACATTGTCCGCTGTCTCGAAGATTTCGATATTCCACTCTACCTCAGCACAACGGTCGTTGAGATTCACGGGAAGGAACGAGTTACCGGCGTCACTCTTGCTGAGGTCGGCCCGAAGATGGGAGAGAAGAAGGGCACTCGACGTTACTTCGACTGCGACACGCTGCTTCTCTCGGTGGGCCTGATACCCGAAACCGAACTCGCCAACGAGCTGGGTCTTACAATGAGCCCGGTAACAAATGGTGCAATAGTCGACGAATCGTTCCACACGTCAGCACCAGGGATTTTCTCCTGCGGGAACGTGCTGCAGGTACATGACGTTGTCGACTACGCCACTCTCGAAGCCGAAAAAACCGGTATAGCGGCGGCCAGGTACGCCCTGACCGGGGATTTGCCGGAAGCGAAAATCAGCATCAGTGCTGGCGCAGGACTTCGATATGTTCTTCCTGCCAATATCAGCGGCGAAGACTCGATAGATTTCACCATGCGCCCGTGGAAAGAAGAGCACGATAAATCGGTCGTGTTCAAGAGTGGCGGTGAGGTGCTACGGCGCCTTAAGATGCCGCACATGGAACCGGCTGGAATGATTCGAGTGCGGGTTGGCAAAGGCCGATTCAAGCACGTAGAAAATAACGAAATCACCGTGGAGGTCGAGGATTGAAGTCCACCATTATCTGCATAGTCTGCCCGGTCAGCTGCCCGGTTGATGTGGAATGGACCAAGGAGGATGGCGTTCTTGGAATCAAGAACCACCTCTGCAAGCTCGCCGGCCCCTATGTGGAGTCGGAACTCTTCGACCCACGTCGGCTCTTGACCACCTCGATTCCAGTTGATAGTGGAGACTGGCCGTTAGTCAGCGTCAAGTCCGATCCGCCAATTCCGAAGAACATGATGCTTGAGGCGATGGACGAAATAACCGGCGTTCGCGTGAAAGCGCCGATCAAGGTTGGCGATGTGCTGATGACGGATATTCTCGGCACCGGCTGCGATATCGTCGCAACACGGAACGTCAAGAAGGTCTGATCGGTTTGGTCTCGCTCTAGCGCACTGCTGAATCGGCTACACATTGTCCAATTCTCGCTCGATGAGGGGTTGCAATGACGCCATCTGTTCATCCTGACCACTGGTCGAACGGACCTTGTGTGGGCGCGCGTGGGGTCGTCATTGTCAATGGTCTAATTTTATTTTTGAAGTACCAACAAGATGACGAAACTGCGTATCTGTTCCCGGGTGGTGGACACGAGCCGGGCGAGACGCTGGCTGAAACCGCCCAACGTGAAGTTCTTGAGGAGACCGGGCTCACGGTCGAGGTTGGGCGGCTGCTGGCGGTTCATGAGTATCAGCCGTCTAAGCGAGTCGATACTGCTGACGACATTCGGGCGATCCGATGCTTTCAGAATACTTTTGAACTCTTCAGTCGAATCCACAACGCGTGAAGACATCGCACACTTTTCTGTGTGCGGTCAGTTCCGATATTTGCTAACCCGCGAGTTCGGTGGTGACTCGACCTGCTTGTTCATCATGCTGAACCCCTCAACTGCTGACGCCGAGCAGGACGACCCTACGATTCGCCGGTGCATCAGCTTTGCGAAACGTGAGGGATTCGGGCGGCTTGAAGTCGTTAACCTTTATGCGTTTCGGAGTCCTTCGCCCTCGATCCTTTTTGCAGCACTCGATCGCGTTGGTCCCACCAACGATCACGAAATCGAAGCCGCGTTGACTCGGGCTGATTCTGTGGTTGTGGCGTGGGGAAATCATGCCGAGCAAGAGAGAGTTGCCAAAGTAGCTGGACTCATCGAGCGATCCGGCAAAGTGTCGAACTGCTTCGGATTGACCAAACTAGGGCAACCCAAACACCCGCTGTACTTGCCAACTAATTCGGCTCTCGGCCCACTGTGATCCTGAACTGGATTCAGGATCCCTCGCAAAATGGGTACGCCTGACGACTCAATACACACTTTCTTGCTGCATTGAAGTGTGACGCTACGTGCAAGCGATGCTGAATCAAGTTCAGCATGACAGTGCTGACTGTTCGCCGGTTGATGAAGTCCTACCCCGCCGGCGAGAGGTCCCCCTAACCCCAGTCCTTCGAATGGAACTCTGGGATCGACTCCGGGATTGCCGTGATCGTTTCGACGACGATGTTCATCGTGCCTTCGCGTCGAGAAACAGTGCCGGTGGCGAGGAGCAGCGACTCCTTGATGACGAGTTTCAAGCGCTGGTAAACCGCTGGCCAGATGATTAACGGCGAGTGCCCGAATTCGTCTTCCAGCGTGACAAACACGGTCTTCCCGTTCGGCTTCTGGCGTCGTATAACGAGTCCCGCAACCGAAATGCGATCGCCGTTTGCGTAGTTCCTGACCTCTTCACTGCGTATCACGCCTAACTCTGGGGGCAAATGCGGTCTGATCTTCGACATCAAATGACCCTGCGGATAAACCCCCGTTGCCGAGTACTCACCGATCATCCGGTCCCAACCCGACTCCTCGAAAAGTGCCACCATGTCCTGCTCAACCGGCATCTCAAACGCCAGTTGTCGTGTGCCGTCCTTCTTCTCACCGCGGGTCCGATAGCGCAAGCCCGACTCCCAGCGTAGATGCCGCCTGTCGGCGATCGTTGGTGGGTCACGATCGGGATCGGCAATCTCGTCGAAGCGATCGAGTGCCCCGGCTGCTGATAGATGGTCGAGAACCTCCTGCTGTGTCCCGGTCCGCATCATGAAATCTGACAGCGAGACGAAATCACCGCTTTCGACACGTGCCTCAAGAATCGGAGTCACCGTAGCAGCTCTCAACTTCGACACATGAGTCAGACCCATCCGCAGCGCGCCGTCCTCAATGACTGCCTTCTCACCACTCAAGTTCACATCCGGACTCAGCACTCTGACCCCGTGTCGCACGGCGTCTTCTTTCAGTGTTTCAAGATTGTAAAAACCCATCGGCTGGTTGTTGAACAGCCCAACGAAAAATTCCAGGGGCCAGTAGTGCTTCAGCCACGACATCTGGTACGCCGTCACCCCGAACGCAAAGGCGTGAGCTTCCGGAAACTGGTACATACCGTGGAACTTGCCGAAGATGCGTTCGGCGGCGTCGGACGGAACGCCGTTTGCGAGTGCGCCCGTGATGAACTTATTCTTCCAGTGGGCGATCTGTCGCTCGTTGTTTCGGCGTGTGAACGCCCTTCGCATCTGGTCGCCCTCGACCGCACTCATGCCTCCGACATGCATTGCCAACTCGCCAAGCTGGTCCTGGTAAAGCGGCACACCATATGTGCGTTCCAGTGCCGGTTTTTCCAGCGGGTGATCGAACTTCCAATCGGGATCCTTGCCCATGTGACGCCTGATGAGCATGGTCACGCCGTCGTTCACCCCGACGCCCGGCCGGACTGCCCCGACCTCCCATGCCATCTCGGTCAGGTTGCGCGGGCGCAGGCGGGTAACCGTTTGCATCTGCGCCGCCGATTCGATCTGAAAAACCCCGATCGTGTCGGCGTTATGGATGTCGGTATAGACGGCGTGGTCCTCGAAATCGATCCGAGAAACATCGACTCTCTCTTCGGTCCGTTTACGGATTAGCTCGAGCGCTTCGGAGAGTTGCGACAACGCCCCGAGCGCAAGGAAATCGATCTTCACAAACCCGGCATCTTCGGAGGCGTTTTTGTCCCACTGGCAGATGTATCGACCGTCGATAGCGCTGCGCTGAAGCGGTACTGTTTCGGAGAGGGGCCGTGCCGAGAGAATCATTCCACCGGGGTGCTGGGCGAGATACTTTGGGAAGTGGTTTAGCTGTTGGGCGAGTTCGATAAGCATCTGCCATACCGGGGCATCGACCCGGTCTCGGAACTCGGGCAGCTCTGCCATTTCCTTCGCCAGAGCAGGAATCGAGCTGTGCCCATCGAGTCGCTTGTTGAGTCGAGCCAGATCGTCCTCGGCAATCCCCAGCGCCTTACCCAGATCACGTACCGCGCCACGGATTCGGTAGGTAGAAATCATTCCTGTTAGCACAGCGCGCTCGTAGCCCCAGCGTTCATGAATTCGCAGGATCAGCTCGGCACGAATTTCACGTGGGAAGTCGAGGTCTATATCAGGCGGTGCCAGCTTTTCTCCGTCGGTTGTTTCTGGAAGAAAGCGATCGAGCCGAAGTCCGAACTGGAGCGGGTCGATGTGCGATAGACCTGTCAGGTAGCCGATCAAGAGAGCTACCGACGACCCGCGTCCTCGCCCCGGTGGGTTCTCTTCCAAAGGCAATCCCGGCTCAACAAGCCCAAGGTCTTCCTGTACCTCCCGGGCGATCCTGATGATGTCGTAGTACTGCAATAGGAAACCGACTAGGCCGTGCTTTTCCAGTAGTTCGAATTCCTTGTCGAGTCGTGCTGTTACTTCGGCTGTAACACTGCCGTATCGACGCACAGCCGCCTCTTCGCAAATCTTCCTTAGATAGCTCGATTCGGTGTGACCCGGCGGCAGGAAATCGTACGAAGGGAAGTCGTAGATAGTGTCAGAAATGAGATCGAACTCGCACCGATCAGCGATCTTCACGGTGTTCCTGATCGCTTCAGGATGCTCGCTGAATAGCATGCTCATTTCGTCGTGTGACTTCAGAAAAAACTGGTCGTTGGGCCGGCGTTCTCGGTGGCTGGCTTCGAGCGACTTGTTGTGTTTGATCGCCACGAGAGCGTCGTTGAGTCGATGCCGGTCTCGCACGTGGTAGTGGGCGTTGTTGGTGGCAACGATTCCCACTTCCATCTCTTTGGCAATCGCCGACATGTGGCGGTTTCGCTGGACATCGCCCATGACAAGGTTTTGCTGCAGCTCAAGGAAAAAGTTTTCCTTTCCGAATGTCTCGACGTATTTTCTGGCGGAGCGTTCAGCGGAGTCGGTGTCGCCAGCGGTTACAAGCCTTGATATTTCTCCACGTCGGCAACCCGATAGGCAGATGACTCCTTCAGCATGATCGGCGAGTAGCGCGGGGTCGAGGTGCGGGTCGTTTCGCTCTTCGGCATCGACGTGGCCACGTGTGGTCAGCAGCGAGATGTTTCGATATCCGGTGGCGTTTTCGGCGAGCAGGGTTATGTGGGGTCGATCACCGGCTTCGTACTCAGTACCGGCCGGTTCATCGAGTCCGCGTGCGAGTGTGAGTTCGATGCCGATGATCGGCTTGATGCCGAGCTCTTTTGCTGCCTGTGCGAACTCCATGACTCCGCTGATGTTGTCGTGGTCGGTGATGGCCAGTGCGTGCAGTCCGAGCTGTTTGGCGGTGAGCAGCAGATCCCACGCTTCAGATGCTCCCTCCTGAAACGAATAATTGCTATGAGCATGCAACTCCGCGTAGCCACGAGTGACGGTTTCTGCGTCAGGGGGGCTGTTGGTTGAATCGAGGGAGTTGAGCCGCTGCGTGGTTTCTTTTAGGTGTTCGGCTTGCTCTTCGTTGACGACGGCTTTTATTCCGCGTCCTCCGCTGATCCAGCCTGCGTAGGCGGGGTTATCCCGCGGGTAGATAGTCCCACCTGGATCCAGCGGTATGGCCTTACCAACTTCGCCACCAGCCTTCGACCCCGCAGAAATACCGGCACACCGGCCGGGCGAGCCGATTACCTCTTTGGCGGGTAAGGCTTTTTCTATTTCTGAAAATTTGTCCATCGGCCGTTCGAAAAGTTGATTACTGATGTTGTGAGTTTCGATGATGCTGAGACATTAATTTCTTCAGCGGTCGACTGGTCTCTGGGTAGAGGGACTGGTGATCGCCCGATGAAGGCTGTGATTGAACTGAATAGCGATTCCCCCGCTAGAGGTTGATGTATCGGTTTTGGTCACGAATTTATCCAGCCTGCCGACGCCAGTTGTTGGCGATGAGATCGAGATAAACGGTTAGATGTTGGCCATTTTCGAGTCGTAAAACGTAGTACAGCCGAGATATCTCTTCTTCAGGGCCACGCCACCACTCGTCATTCACCTTCCACAGATTTTCAATCGCAACGACCTTCATCCACTTACCGTCAGACACCAATGGTGGCGAGGCCACGTTTCCTGAGAGGTCGGAAGGCGTTGGGCGAGTAGTACTTCTGAAACGTTTTGCAGTACGCCTCGTACGTGGTGAATTGATTGCTGGTGGCACCTGTACGGATATTGGATTGCCATCGGGATCGGTGCGAACGTAGACAACCCGAGGTGCGTTGAGCGGCTTTACTCCACCTGAATGCACCTTGTCAGAGGCTTTACTTATCAACTTAACCAACCCCCTTCCGGTCTCCCAGAAAACGTGGCGTCGCCACTCGTTAGCTCCGGGCGTGCATTCGCACTTGGTCGAGCGTCGCATCTACCCTCCCTCGATCCCTCCTGAAGGAGGGAGGACTGGTGTTCAACCAATTTCTAACGCTCCCTCGCCACCCTCACCGCCACTTAGTTGGACGAGGGCGAATCGGCGCTCGGGAATTCTTGACCACGGCTCCAACTCCCTTACCTGATAGATAGGCGGAGCCATTCTCAGGCGAGTGCGAAGCTGGCTGATCGTCTCCTGCAGATCCTCATCACGCTTCACCTCCTTCCACATCGACTCCTGCCTACCCGCCTCCCCGGTGATGCCCGAAAGAGTCAGGCGCATGTCCTCCAGCGGACCCGGTATCACAGCCATATCGAGCTTCGACTTGATAGCAAATAGCGCCTGATTCTTGTTGCCGACAGGATCTTTGAATGCCACTCGCGTGGTCCACGGAGCATGTTGGAAAACCTGCGACTGAATGCTTGCCTGACGAGAAAAACGACGATAAAGCTGAGGGCGGCCGTACGCCCTGCTAAGCAGGCTTTCGATGGCTGGGACGATAGTCGCAAGGCTTGTTGTGGGATCGGGGAAATCGAGATGCTCCGACACGCCAAGTATGCTGCGTTTGGGTATTAGTGGACGATCATCAATGCCGTTCGCCAGATCCCACGCCGTGCCGCCAGCCTGCCCGAACTGCGCTTCCATGGGGCCGCGCGGCATGTCGGCAATATGGCCCATCGTCGTTAGCCCGAAGGCATGGAGCCTTTTAATGAGCGAGTAGGGCATTGGAAGAGAATCGACCGGGAAGCGATCGAGAAACCGTCCATGCTCGCCGGTTACTTTTCGACCACTGTTCGAACGACTCAAAAGAGAGGCCGCATAGGCCAGCCACTTGTTGTCGCCAACGCCAATACGCAGATCGAAACTGTCGATCGCGTTGGCGAGCAGCCGTACCACGTGGGCATCGTCGCCATATAGCCCTTCGAGTCCCCAGATGCCCACGTAGACAAGGCCCGGAGCTGCTGCTTCGATATCAGGTACCAACCGTTCAAGATTCTCAATGATGTCGTCGAACACCAGCGCATAGAGCGGAATGTCGGCTTCGATAATCAGCACGCCTTGGTGGCGTGAAGCTGCCTCCATGAGCGGCATTCCCGGCATGACGTCGGTGAGATCGGGCGACGCCGCAAGCACGACGCGTGTTGAAAGTGAGTTGGCACCTGAACCTCTAACAGCGGTTTTCATGGATACGGGCGTCAACTCTTCAGAGAGGTCGAGCGCCTTGCCAGCGACGATAGCCGAGCGGCCGTGCAGTTCCGGCTTACGCGCCACTTCAACCTGCCACGGAAAGTTCGGCATTCGCAAGCAAGCAAGTGCCTTTGACACGTTTTCCGAGAGGTTGCGAACGATTGGCTGAGTTGATGGGGTGTTGCTTTGGTTCATGCTTGGTGGTCGAGGTGAGTCAGGTTTGTGCTGAAGGGCAGGTTCTCCCTTCCTTGATGGAAGGGAGTTAGAGGGAAGGTGAAATGCGACGCGCGACCAAGTCCGCCTCGGACGCCCGGAGCTAA